>NZ_JBHYKM010000025.1:70234-76185 GCF_042741435.1 Streptomyces sp. NPDC058955
CGGCCCCGCCGCCCCCCCCGGGCCGGCCGGGGGGGCCCCCCCCCCCGGCACCCTTCCCCGCCGCTCGTCCGGGGGGGGCCCCCGGGGGGGGCCCCCCCCCCCGGGGGGCCCCACGGTCACGCCACGGGATGCCCGGCGCCGTCCGTGTGGTCCGCCTGGGTGGAGAACATGCTCAGGAAGACGTCGTAGCGCTGGTCGGGCCGCTCGACCAGCGTGGCGCCGTCCTGCCAGATCCCGTTCTCGTCCCACCACTGCGAACCGGCCGGGTCGCCCTGGTTCTGGTGGATGTTGTGCATGCCCTCGCGGCCCAGGGCGTCGTCCGTGAACGGCTGCCCGAAGACGAGGATGCGCCGCCCCTCCACCAGGATCGGCTCCAGGGCCGCGGTGGCCTGCGCGTACGAGCCGATCTGCCAGGGGTGCGACCCCAGCAGGTCCATGAGCCCGGTCAGCCAGGCCGGCGGGCGGCGCTGGAACAGCACCCCCGTGTGGTCGACGAGGAAGGGATGTCGCTGGTAGTCCAGCGCCCCGGAGTCCGGCGCCGCCGACAGGTCGTGATAGCCGAGCGCCAGCCCCGCCGCCGGTCCGAGCTCCACGGCGCTCAGGGTGAGCACCTTCCACCGCACGCCCACGTTGGACTTGTGGCTGTCGACGTCCACCGCGCAGTGGAACCGCCCGGCGGGCGCGTCCACCTCCAGATTGACGTGGAACCACCGCCCCTGGTTGTCGGGGTCGTCGCGGAAGTGCCGGTGGAGCTGGCCCACGAGCACGCCGTAGCTGGCGAGAGGCATGCCGCCAGTGAACCACCGACCGCCACGCCACGCGACGCGTCGGTGACGGTGCGTACGGGTGCCGCGTGCCGGTCCTACGGTGGGACGATGCGATCCGTACCCCTCTGGGCCCTGGTCTCGTCGGGATGCGCCCCCGTGCTGCTCACCGCCGGCTGGGTGGTCGCGGGCCACCTGGAAGGCTCCGCGTACGACCCCATCACCCAGAGCATCAGCGTCCTCGCGGCCTATGGCGCCCCCGGCTTCTGGGTGATGACCTCGGCCCTCCTCGGCCTCGGCGCCTGCCATCTGGTGACCGCCCTGGGGCTGCGCGTGGCCGTGCCCGCCGGCCGGCTCGCGCTGGCCGGCGGCGGGGTGGCGGCCGTCCTCGTCGCCCTGGTCCCGGCACCCAGCAGCGGCGGCTCGCTCCGCCACGGCTCGCTGGCCGCCGTCGGATTCACCCTCCTCGCCCTGTGGCCGGTCCTCGCCGCCCGCAGGGACCCGACCGCCCCCTGGGGGCTGCGCCTCGCCCCCGCCCTCGCCGCCACCGCCTTCATGGGCGCCGGTGCGCTCTGGTTCCTCGTCGAGACCACCCGCCACGGGCCCGCGGGCATCGCGGAGCGCCTGGTGACCTGCGTCCAGTCGCTCTGGCCCCTCGTCGTCGTCGCCTCCTGCCTCCGCAGCCCGGCGGCGTCGCCGACCGCCGAGCGGAGCGAGTGAGCGTCTAGGACCGGACGGCGAAGGTGGTCACCACCGCCGCGTGGTCGGAGGGCCAGGCGTTCGCGGCGACGTCCGGCCACGGGGCCGGGGTGCCCAGGACGAGGGTGCGGGAGCCGAGGACCCGCAGGCCGCGGCCGTTGTGCAGGACGTAGTCGATCCGGTCCTGCGGCTCGGGCAACCCCGCCCGGTCGCCCTCCTCCGGGTGCACCGGATGGACCGGCGACCAGGTGGCGCCCGGCGCCGACACCGGATCGGGGTGCGCCTCCCGGTAGGAGTCGCGCAGCCCGGCCTCCTCGGCCGCCCGCGTCACCGGCCAGTCCACCTCGGGCCGGTCCAGGTGCGAGGGCGCGTTGAAATCGCCGACCAGGACGACCGGCCGTTCCGTCCCCGCCTCCGCGGCGATCCGCCGCAGCGCGTCCCGCATCTGGGCCAGGCGCACCTCCTCGTGGGCGACCAGCACCTCCGCCGGGAGTCCGTCGAAGTCGGCCTCGTACGGCCCGTACGGGGTGTAGTGGAGGTGCGCCGTCCACACGTCCACCTCGTGCTCCCCGTCGACGAGGAGGCGGACGCCCGCCGCGCCGTAGAAGCCGACCTCGGGGTCGCCGAGCCGGGCGACGATCGGGTGGCGGCTGAGCAGGCCGAGGTTCTCGCCGGCCTGGTGGTGGTGCCAGCCGAGCGCCCCGGCCAGCTCGCGGGTCGCGGTGCCGCCGGTCTCCTGGAGGCCGACGACGTCGGCTCCGGAGGCCCGGATCGCGGCGAGCTGCTTGGACCGGTGGTCCTCGACCGGGGAGCCGCCGAGCCACAGGTTCCAGCTCATGACGGTGAGGTGCCGGCCCGCCATCGCCCGCAGCCGCTCCGGGGTCACCTCGGTCAGCCCGTCCAGGACGGTCCGGCCGGGGGCCGGGTCGATCGGGGCGACCGAGGGGACCGCGAGGACCGTGCAGCCCGCCGCCTCGGCGGAGGCGACGCCGGTGGGGGTGTCCTCGACGGCCACGCAGTGCGCGGGCTCGACGCCGAGGGTGCGGCAGGCGGCGAGGTACGGGTCGGGTTCGGGCTTGGTGCGGTCGGTGTCGTCCGCGGTGACCGACACGGCGAACTCCGGTGCGCCGAGCGCCCCGAGGGCCCGGAGCACGGTGTCGGCGACGGCCCGCGGCGAGGCGGTGACCAGCGCGGTCGGCACTCCGTCGCGGGCGAGCGCGGTGAGCAGGGCGATCGCGCCGGGGCGGGGGGTGACGCCGGCCCCGACCCGGTCGGCGAACTCCCGGTGGAGCGCGGCCGCGAGCGCGTCGGCGGACGGGCGGCCGGCGGTGCCGCCGTCGGGGGAGACCGGCTCGGCGGCGCCCCCGGCGGCCAGCCAGGCCGCCGTGTGCTCGACGGGCCGGCCGAGGACGTCCGGCCGGTCGGCCTCGGTCAGCGGCCGGCCGGCGACCAGCTCCACCGCCTCCCACCACAGGCCCTCGGTGTCGACGAGTGTGCCGTCCATGTCGAACAGGACGGCGCGCAGGGGGAGTTCGGTGGTCACGCGGATCGCTTTCTCGTGGCGGTGGTCGGCCGGCTCTCGCACCGGCCCTCGTTCGGGTGCGTCTCAGGCGGCGCGGGCCGCGACGAGGACGGGGCGCTCGCGCGGGGTCACCGTGACGGCGTCCCCCGGTGCGAGGGCGGCGGCCTCGTGGGTGGGCAGGTCGGCCTTGACCTCGGTGGCGTCGGCGAGCCGGACGGTGAGCCGGGTGGTCGCGCCGAGGAAGGCCGTCGCGACGATCCGGGCCGAGCGGGCGCCGTCCGTGGTGACCCGCAGGTCCTCGGGGCGTACGAGCACGTCGACGTCCTTCGTCGCGGGCGCGTCCCCGTCCACGGGGAGCCGGTGGCCGAGCACCTCGACGGTGCTGCCGTCGAGGTGGCCGGGGACGCGGCTCATGGTGCCGACGAACTCGGCGACGAAGGCGGTCGCGGGCCGCCCGTACAGCTCGGCGGGCGGGGCGCACTGTTCGAGCCGTCCGTCGCGCATCACGGCGACCCGGTCGGCCATGGAAAGCGCCTCCTCCTGATCGTGCGTCACGAAGAGTGTGGTGATGCCGAGTTCGCGTTGGATGCGGCGGATCTCGTCGCGCAGGGTGAGCCGCACCTTGGCGTCGAGCGCGGACAGCGGTTCGTCGAGCAGCAGGACGCGGGGGCGGAGGGCGAGCGCCCGGGCGAGCGCGACGCGCTGCTGCTGGCCGCCGGAGAGCTGGTGGGGGTAGCGGTCGCCCTTGTCGCCGAGGCCGACGAGCTCCAGCAACTCGGCGGCCTGCCTGCGGCGTTCGGCCTTGCCGGCCTTGCGCATGCGCGGCCCGAAGGCGACGTTGTCGACGCAGTCGAGGTGGGGGAAGAGGCTGTACGACTGGAAGACCATGCCCGCGTCCCGCCGGTGCGCCGGCACGTGGGTGATGTCCCGGCCGTCGACGAGGACCGCGCCGGAGTCGGGGGTCTCGAAGCCGGCGAGCATCCGCAGGGCGGTGGTCTTGCCGCAGCCGGAGGGGCCGAGCAGGGCGAGCAGTTCGCCGGGCGCGACGGTCAGGTCGAGCCCGTCGAGGGCGGTGGTCGCCCCGAACGTCCTTCGCAGGGCGCGGAATTCGACGGTCGCGGCCTCGGTGGCGGCGGTCGTGGGGGCGGTGAGGGTGACGGTCATGGGGTTCCCTTGGCGGTACGGGTGCGGCGGGTGCCGGGGGAGCGGCCGCCGGCCCCGGCGAGGGCGAGGAGCAGCACCCAGGTGACGAGGAGGCTGAGCACGGACACGGCCACGGACATCTGGGCCTGGGAGCCGGAGATGTTGACGATCCACACGGCGAACGGGCGGAAGCCGAGCAGCTGCGCGACCGTGTACTCGCCGAGCACCAGGGCCAGGGTCAGGAAGGCCGCGTTCATCAGCGCGCCGCGCAGGTTCGGCAGCACGGCCGTGACCAGGGCGCGGACCGGCCCGGCGCCGCAGCTGCGGGCGGCCTCGACAAGGGTGCGGACGTCGACGGCCCGCAGCCCGGCGTCGAGGGCGCGATAGGTGAAGGGCAGCGCCATCACCACGTACGCGAGCACGAGGACGACCGGGAAGTCCGGGTTCTGCAGGGCGACGAAGGTCTGGAAGAGGGGGGTCCGGGCGAGGTGCTCGGGGCCCCACTTCAGGACGGTGCCGATGCCGGCGACGAACGCGATGGGCGGGACGACGAGCGGCAGCGAGCACACCGCCTCGACGACCGGCCGCAGCCGGGGCGCGCCGAGCCGCAGTGCGACCAGGGCGGGCACCATCAGCAGCAGGACCACGGCGATGGTGACGGCGGCCAGGCCGAGCGAGAGCAGCAGGCTGGTGACGAAGCCCTCGGTGCCGGCGATCTTCGTGTACGCGTCGAGGGTGAGGCCCTGCCCCGGCACGTCGACCGTGAAGATCACGGAGGCGGCGAGCGGCACCAGGAAGTACAGCCCGGCGATCCCGAGGACCAGAGGGCGCCAGGCGGCGGGGCGGTTCAGTCGAGCCATCGCGAGCTCCGGCGTTGCAGGGGCAGATAGACGGCCATGACGAGCCCGGCGACGACGACCATGTCGAGGCTGAGGGCGAGCGCCACGTTCTCCTGGCCGACGAGGACGTTGCCGGAGAGGGCGTCGGAGATCTGCAGGGTGACGAGCGGGACGGTGCTGCCGACCATCGCGGCGGCGGTGGCGTACGCGGCGAAGGCGCTGCCGAAGAGGAGCACGAACCCGCCGAGCAGGCTCGGGGCCAGCACCGGCAGGGCGACGTGCCGCCAGTACTGCGGGGTGGTGGCGCCGTTGTTGCGGGCGGCCTCCCGCCACTGGGTGCGCAGTCCGTCGAGGGCGGGGGTGATGGTGAGCACCATCAGCGGGACCAGGAAGTACAGGTAGACCAGGACCAGGCCCCAGAAGCTGTACAGGCTCCAGCCGTGCTCGGTGAGACCCAACTGCCGGGTGAGCACGCCGGAGTTGCCGAGGGTGGCGACGAACGCGAAGGCGAGGGGCACGCCGCCGAAGTTGGCGAGGACGCCGGAGGCGGTGAGCACGGCCTCGCGCAGGGCGCGGGAGCGGGAGGTGACGACGGCCTGGGCGAGCGGCAGCCCGAGGAGGGCGGCCAGCACGGCGGCGGTCGCGGAGAGCTCGACGCTGCCGAGCAGGGCGGTGAGGTAGGCGCCCTGGAGCGAGGCGGTCAGGTTCCCGGTGCCGTACGCGCTCGCGCCGGTGGCCGGGTCGTCGACGGTGAGGGCGCCGCCGAGCATGGCGACGGCGGGGACGCCGAAGGCGATCGCGGTGAACGCGAGCAGCGGGACGGCGGCGAGCCAGGCGGGGGAGCGGCGGCGCCGGGCCCGCGGGGGGGGGCGGCGCGCGGCCGGGGCCCCCCCCCTCCTCCCCACTCGGGGGGGGGCCAGCACCGCCGCGCCCCGCCGCCCCCCCCCCCCCCCGCGGAGGCGTAGCCCCGCCTCAGGCCGGTGT
>NZ_JBHYKM010000026.1:0-43843 GCF_042741435.1 Streptomyces sp. NPDC058955
GACGGGCTCCGGGGCGGCGGGCGCGTACCCGGCGGGCAGCGCGGGCCGGCCGGAGCCGGGCAGCACGGAACCGCCACCGGCCGGGACGGGCGGTGCGGCGTCCCGGGAGGCGTGCGGGCCGTCGCTCCAGGTGCCCTTGAGCATCAGGCGGGGCGGGCGCGGGCCGCGGTCCTCGCCGCCGTACGCGTCCTCGGCGTCGCCCTCGTCGTCCTCGTCGTCCTCGTCCTCGTCGTCGTCCGCTGTGCGCGCCCACCACTGGGGGGCCGGGCCGGGGCGGGTGGCCTCCGGGAGGGCGGGGGTGTCGGGTTCCGTCGCCTCGGGCTCGGGGGCGGGTGGGGGGGCCGGTTCGAGGGCGGCCTGGGGCTCGGGCGGGCGCGGGGCCGGGAGCGGGCCGGTGTCGCCGAGCCGCGCGGCGGCGGCGCGGGTGGCCGCGCGGTAGGCGGCGATGGCCCCCGCCCTGGCCGCCCGCAGATCGGCGCTGGGCGGCACCGCGGGAGCCTCCGGCGGGCTCACGGGGCGGGGCGCCGGCGTCGCCCGGCCGTAGGGGTCGGCGCCGTACGGGACGGGCTCCGGCTCCGGCGGCGGCTCGGGCGCCGCGTACTCGCCGGTCTCGTACACCTCGTGCTCGTAGGCGTCGGGCTCGGGCGCCTCGGGTTCGTAGGTGTCGTGGCTCTCGTAGGTCTCGTACGGCTCCTGCGTCTCGTACGGCTCTTCCGCGTCGTCCGAATCCTCGCCGTACTCCGCGTACTCCGCGTGCTCCTCGTGGTCCTCGTACCCCTCGTACTCCTCCCGCTCCCCGAACTCCGGCGCGGGCGGCCGGAAGGCGGGGTCGTCGGGGTCCGGGACGGGGGCGTAGCCGCAGAGGGCCTCCTCGGCGGCGCCGGCGGCCAGGCCTGTGAGGACGACGCGGCCGTCGTCGCAGACCAGGACCGTGCGGGCGGTGATGTTGCGGTGGACCCAGCCGTGGGCGTGCAGGGCACGCAGGGCGGTGAGGACGTCCGCGGCGATCTCGGCGGCGCGGAACGGGTTGAGCGGGCCCTCGGCGAGGAGCGCGGAGAGGGGGCGGGCGGCGACGTGTTCGCTCACTATCCACAGCGAGCCGGCCTCCGCGAAGACGTCGAAGACCTGGTCGAGTAAGGGGTGGTCGGGGATCTGGGCGGCGGCCTGGGCCGCCTCGATCGCCCGCCGGACCACCGGCTCGGCGGGCCGCCGGGTGGCCCCGCCCGTCCCGTACGGGCCGGTGGGCGGCGGGCCTTCGCCGAGGACCTCGGCGTCGACGAACTCGGGCAGGGGGACCTGACGGATCCGCACCTCCTGCCCGCTGTACGTGTCGAAGGCGCGGGTCTCCACGAGGTCGACGAGCGCGTCGGCGCCGGCGGGCGGCAGCGGCAGGCGGTAGCGCTCAGCGAGCACTCTTCCCGCGTACTCGTCCACGGCGCCTCCCCCTGCGCTTCGGTCGTCCCCCGTCCCTCACGATACGGGCGTCGGTCAGTCCTTGGGGCTGAACGTGGCGAACGCGGTGTCGCGCAGCGTCCGGCACTCGGCGCCGTCCCACTCGGCGGCCCGGCAGGTGATCATGATCGAGTAGCCGTGCTTCGCGTCGACCTTGAAGCCGCGGTTGAGGACGCGGACCCGCTCGCCCTTCTGGTTCCGCTCGAACGCCCAGTCCGCGACGGTCGGGTAGCCCTTCCACGACACCGTGTCGATGCCGAGGTGCTTGTAGCCGGAGCTGGTGAGGCGGACGCCGCCGACGGCGGCGAGCCAGGCGGCCTTCGCGTCGTCCTTGGGGCTGCCGTTGAAGTCGACCTGGACGCGCGGGAAGCCGCCCTTCTCGCTCCATATGGCGCCGCCGCTGTAGCCGTCTATCGGGCGCATGACGAAGGAGGAGGGCATGGCCATGGAGAAGTGGAAGCGGTCGTTGGTGACCAGGGCGTAGCCGGCCGGCAGCGCGGTGCCGGTGCCGCCGCTCGGCTTGGCGGTGGGCGTGGTGCCGGTCTGGCCGGTGGAGGTGCCCGGGGTGCCGGTCGCGCCGCCGGTCGCCGTCGAACCGCCGTCGGCGGAGCCGCCGTTGTCGCCGGGCTGAGCGTCGCCCTGCTGGCTGGGGTCGCCGGTCCCGGTGCCGGTGCCGCCGTCGGTGCCGGCGCCGCCGTCGCCGCCGGCGGTGGTGCCGGCCGAGACGGTGGTGTCGCCGCCCTTGCCCTCGTCGCCCTTGTCGTCGCCGTTGAGGGAGACCGCGAGGATGGTGCCGAGCACGGCGAGGACGGCGACCGCGGCGATGATCACCAGGGTGCGCCGGGGGACGACGTCGGTGAGCGGGGCGCGCACCGGCGCCGGCCGGGCGCCGCCCTGCGCGGGCACCGGCCGGGTCTGCTCCCTGGCGCCCTTGTCCTTGGCGGTCCTGTCCTTGGCGCGGTCCTTCGCCTTCGCCTCGGCCTTGGCCGCCGCGGCCGCGTTCCGTACGGAGGCGAGGGCGCCCCGCATCCGCTCGGCGGCGGGCTCGGGGGCCTTCTCCCGGCCGGCGGCCGGGGCCGCCGGGTCCCGCTCGGGGCGGGTCGGCAGCGGAACGATCCTGGTCACCTCGGGCGACGGCTCCGGCGCGGCCTCGGGGGCGTCGAGCACGGCGCGCAGCAGCACCCGGGCGCGGGCGTCGTCGAGCCGCTGCGCCGGGTCCTTGGCCAGCAAGCCGTAGATGACCTGCTCCAGTTCGGGGCCCGCGTTCTTCGGCGGGTCGACGGGCTCGGTCATCACGGCGGTGAGGGTCGCGATCGCGGAGCCCTTGTCGTACGGCGGGCAGCCCTCGACCGCCGCGTACAGCAGTCCGCCGAGCGACCACAGGTCGGCGGCCGGGCCGGGCTTGTGGCCGCGGGCGCGCTCGGGCGAGATGTACGAGGGGGCGCCGACGAGCATGCCGGTGGAGGTGATGGAGGGGTCGCCCTCCACCTGGGCGATGCCGAAGTCGGTGAGGACGACGCGGCCGTCGTCGGCGATGAGGACGTTGGACGGCTTCACGTCGCGGTGCAGGATGCCCTCGCGGTGCGCGGAGCGCAGCACGTCGAGGATGGCGAGGCCGACCTCGGCGGCGCGGCGCGGGGTGAGGACGCCGTCCTCGCGCACGGCGTCGGCGAGCGACTTGCCCTCGATGAGTTCCATGACGATCCACGGGCGGTCGTCCTCGTCGACGACGTCGTAGACGGTCACGGCGCCGTTGTTGCGGATCTTGGCGATGGCCTTGGCCTCGCGCAGGGTCCGGGTGATCAGGCGGCGCTTCTCGTCCTCGTCGATGCTGCTGGGGAAGCGGAGTTCCTTGACGGCGACGGTGCGGCCGAGGGTCTCGTCGACGGCGCGCCAGACGGTGCCCATGCCGCCGCGGCCGACGAGGGCGCCGAGCCGGTAGCGGCCGGCGAGCAGCCGGCCCTCGGTCTCGGCGGTGGTGGACGAGGAGCCCTTGCGGAGCCGGTCGGCGGCGGGCCGCTGCCCGTCGCCGTCCCCGGCGCCGAAGCCGGCCCGTCCGGTGGACGGCTCGGTCCCCGGCACCCGGTCGCGCGGCGCGCCCGCGCCGGCCTCCGGCTTCACGTCCCGGGGCTTCGCGGCTTCCTTCGCGTCCCGGGGCGCGGCGTCCTGAGGCCGCGTCGACTCCGGCGCGGGGTCCTGGGAGGTCGCCCGCGCGGTCTCCGGCCGGGCCCCGCCGTCCGGCTCCGTGCCGGCGGCCTTCTCGCCGGGCGCTCCCGCGTCCCGCTCCGCCGCGTCCCGCTCCGCCTCGCGCGCGGCCGGAACCGTCCCCCGCCCGCCGTCGGTCGCGGCCCCCGCGGCGGCGTCCCGCCGGGGGTCCTTCGCCGTGTCCCGCGACTGCTCCGACTCCGACATGCGTCCCCTCTGCGATCCCTGATCTCCGCCGCGCCCGCCGCACTCCGCACGCTGCGGCAACCCGCCCTGGAAGAGAGCCCATTGTCCCTCACCTCGCGGCGGGGGGCGCCCCCGGGTCCAGACTCCGGTATGACGACGCGCCACCGGCGCCCCGGGGTTCCCTCCCGTCCCGGACGTACCGTCAGGCGGAGCCCCCGTCAGATCGGGACGATGTCGGGCGCACCGAGCCGTGCGGCGTCCGCCGTCTGGTCGTCGGGCTGCCGCTGCGACTCCCGCTCCGCCTCGACCCGCTTCTCGTAGTGCGCGATCTCCCTCTCGATCTGGCCCCGGTCCCAGCCGAGGACCGGCGCCATCAGCTCGGCCGCCTCGCGCGCGCTGCGGGTGCCGCGGTCGAAGGTCTCGATGGAGACGCGGGTGCGGCGGGTGAGGACGTCGTCGAGGTGGCGGGCGCCCTCGTGGGAGGCCGCGTAGACGACCTCGGCGCGCAGGTAGTCGTCGGCCGCGGCGAGCGGCTCGCCGAGCGAGGGGTCCTCGGCGACGAGGGCGAGCAGTTCCTCCGTCAGGGAGCCGTACCGGTTGAGCAGATGCTCGACGCGGACGACGTGCAGGCCGGTGCGGGCGGCGATCCTGGCCCGCGCGTTCCACAGCGCCCGGTAGCCCTCGGCGCCGATCAGCGGGGTGTCCTCGGTGACGCAGGGGGCGACCCTCTGGTCGAGGCCGTGCACGGCCTCGTCGACGGCGTCCTCGGCCATCACCCGGTAGGTCGTGTACTTGCCGCCGGCGACGACGACCAGGCCGGGGACCGGGTGGGCGACGGTGTGCTCGCGGGAGAGCTTGCTGGTGGCGTCGGACTCGCCGGCGAGCAGCGGGCGCAGGCCCGCGTAGACCCCCTGGACGTCGTCGCGGGAGAGCGGGGTGGCGAGCACGGTGTTGACGTGTTCGAGCAGGTAGTCGATGTCGGCGCTGGAGGCGGCGGGGTGGGCCTTGTCGAGGTCCCAGTCGGTGTCGGTGGTGCCGATGATCCAGTGCCGTCCCCAGGGGATGACGAAGAGGACGGACTTCTCGGTGCGCAGGATGAGGCCGGTGGTGGAGTGGATCCGGTCCTTGGGGACGACGAGGTGGATGCCCTTGGAGGCGCGGACGTGGAACTGGCCGCGCTCGCCGATGAGGGCCTGGGTGTCGTCGGTCCACACCCCGGTGGCGTTGACGATCTGCTTGGCCCGGATGACGTACTCGCCGCCGGTCTCGACGTCCTGGACGCGGGCGCCGACGACCCGCTCGCCCTCCCGGAGGAAGCCGGTGACCCGGGCCCGGGCGGCGGCCAGGGCGCCGTAGGAGGCGGCGGTGCGGACCAGGGTGAGGACGAAGCGGGCGTCGTCCATCTGGGCGTCGTAGTACTGGAGGGCGCCGGTGAGGGCGTCCCTGCGCAGGCAGGGGGCGACGCGGAGGGCGCCCTTGCGGCTGAGGTGGCGGTGGACGGGGAGGCCGCGGCCGTGCCCGGAGGAGACGGACATGGCGTCGTACAGGGCGACGCCGGAGCCCGCGTAGAGCCGCTCCCAGCCCTGGTGCTGGAGGGGGTAGAGGAACGGCACGGGTTTCACCAGGTGGGGGGCGAGCCGCTCCAGGAGCAGTCCGCGCTCCTTGAGGGCCTCGCGGACCAGGGCGAAGTCGAGCATCTCCAGGTAGCGGAGGCCGCCGTGGATGAGCTTGCTGGAGCGGCTGGAGGTGCCGGAGGCCCAGTCGCGGGCCTCGACGATGCCGGTGGAGAGCCCGCGCGTGACCGCGTCGAGGGCGGTGCCGGCGCCGACCACGCCGCCGCCGACGACGAGCACGTCCAGCTCGCGCTCGGCCATGGCCGCCAGTGCCGCGGCGCGCTCGGCGGGTCCCAGTGTCGCTGTCCTCACGGCTGCCGCCTCCCGTCGTCGTGCGTCGTCCGGTGTCCTTCGTCGTCGCAGCGGCGAACCGGACCGCGTGTGGCCCGGTTCACAGTCCCGATTCTGGACCGGTCCGGCGGCTTCGGCCACCGCCCCCGTGCGGACCTGTGGATAACACTCGGCGACCTTCGATCATGCAATGCCGCATATCGGTCATATTTACTCCTAGTCTGACATTGGTTACCTGTTGCGTATGCAGCGGACAACGGCTACCGGGAAGGACGGCCCACCCCCATGCCCGCAGACCTCGCCGTCATCGGCCTCGGCCACCACGGACTCCCCCTCGCCCAGGCCGCGACCGCCGCGGGCATCGCCACCGTCGGCTTCGACACCGACCCCCGCCCGGTCGCCGAGCTCACCGCGGGCCGGCCCCCGGTCGACGGCTCCCTCACCGCCTCCGAGATCCGCCGGATGCTCTCCGGCGGCTTCCGCGCCACCACCGGCCCGGCCGAACTGGGCCGGGTCCGCACGGCGGTGATCTGCGCCCCGACCCCGCCGGGCCCCGACGGCGGCCTCGACCTCACCGCCGTCACCGACGCCGCCCGCGCGCTCGCCGCCCGGCTCCGCCCGCACACCACCGTCGTCCTGGAGTCCCCCGTCCCGCCCGGCACCACCGAGGGCCCGCTCCGGGAGCTCCTGGAGCAGGGCTCGGGCCTGCGGGCCGGCCGCGACTTCCACCTCGCGTACTCCCCCGGCCGCATCGACCCCGGCGCCCGCCTCCCCGGCCTCGCCGGCACCCCGAAGGTCATCGGCGGCCTCACGCCCGCGTGCACCGAGTCCGCCGCCGCCTTCTACGGCCGCTTCACCGACAAGGTGGTCCGCGCGCGCGGCCCCCGCGAGGCCGAGACGGTCAAGCTCCTGGAGACCAACTTCCGGCACGTCAACATCGCCCTCGTCAACGAGATGGCGGTGCTCTGCCACGAACTCGGCGTGGACCTCTGGGACGTCATCCGCTGCGCCGAGACCAAGCCCTTCGGCTTCCAGGCCTTCCGCCCCGGCCCCGGCGTCGGCGGCCACGGCGTCCCCGTCGACCGGCTCGGCGGCCACCGCCCGCTCCGGCTCGTCGAGCTCGCCGGCCAGGTCAACCAGCGGATGCCGAAGTACGTCGTCCAGCGCGCCGCCACGCTCCTCAACGAGCACGGCAAGTCCGCCCGCGGCGCCCGGATCCTGCTGCTCGGCATCACGTACAAGCCCGACCTCGCCGACCGCGAGGGCTCCCCCGCCGACGAGATCGCCCACCGCCTCATGGACCTCGGCGCGGCGGTCAGCTTCCACGACCCGCACGTCCCCGACTGGCGGGTCCGGGACCTCCCCGTCCCCCGCGCGGACTCCCTCTACGAGGCCGCCGCCCACGCCGACCTGACCGTCCTGCTCCAGCACCACCGCGTCTACGACCTCCAGGGCCTCGCGGTGAAGGCCCAGCTCCTCCTCGACACCCGCGGCGCCACCCCCGCCGGCACCGCGCACCGCCTCTGAGGCACAGGTACAGGTAACGGGTGGGCCACTGTCGGAGCGGACTGCTAGTGTCCGGCCCCATTGGTCGCACACCCGTGCGGCATCCGTCTTGGGGGACCACCACCATGAGCCAGCCCGTTCCGCCGCCCGGCAACCCGTACGCCGAGGGAGCCCCCGGCCAGCAGCCCGCCGGCCAGAACCCGTACGGTCAGGCTCCCGCCGGCCAGAACCCGTTCGCCCCCGGCGCGCCCCAGCAGCCCGCCGGCCAGAACCCGTTCGGCGCCTACCCGCCGGCGCCCGCGCCCGCGCCCCGCCGGAACAACATCGGCCTCGGCCTCCTCGCCGCCGTCGTCGCCGCGCTGGTCACCGCCGGCATCTACGGCGCCATCCTCGGCGGCATCGAGGCCGAGATCGGCTGGGCCGCGGTCGGCGTCGGCTTCGCGGTCGGCTTCGCCGCCGGCAAGGTCGGCGGCAACAACCCCGTGCTGCCGATCGTCTCCGCGGTCCTGTCGCTCGGCGCCGTCTACCTCGGCCAGCTCGTCGGCATCGCGGTCTACATCTCCAAGGAGTTGCACATCTCCTTCACCGACATCCTCCTCGACGAATTCGGCGGGCTGATGGAGGCGTGGAGCGAGGGCAAGGACGCGATGACCTTCCTCTTCCTCGCGCTCGGCGCCGTCGCCGCGTTCTCCGGCGCCCGGAAGGCCGGCGCCTCCGACTGACCCGGGGCACGCGCGCGTACGGGAGAGGGCCCCGCACCGGTCGGTGCGGGGCCCTCTCCCGTACGAGCAAGAAGCGTCAGCGGCGGTGCTGCGAGTCCGCGACGGTGACCTCGACGCGCTGGAACTCCTTGAGCTCGCTGTAGCCGGTGGTGGCCATCGCGCGGCGCAGGGCGCCGAAGAAGTTCATCGAGCCGTCCGGGGTGTGCGACGGACCGGTGAGGATCTCCTCGGTGGTGCCGACGATGCCCAGGTCGACCAGCTTGCCGCGCGGCACGTCCTCGTGGACGGCCTCCATGCCCCAGTGGTGGCCCTTGCCCGGCGCGTCGGTGCCGCGCGCCAGCGGGGAGCCGATCATCACGGCGTCGGCGCCGCAGGCGATGGCCTTCGGCAGGTCGCCGGACCAGCCCACGCCGCCGTCGGCGATGACGTGCACGTACCGGCCGCCGGACTCGTCCATGTAGTCGCGGCGGGCCGCGGCCACGTCGGCGACGGCGGTCGCCATCGGGACCTGGATGCCCAGCACGTTCCGGGTGGTGTGCGCGGCGCCGCCGCCGAAGCCGACCAGGACGCCCGCGGCGCCGGTCCGCATCAGGTGCAGGGCGGCGGTGTACGTGGCGCAGCCGCCGACGATGACCGGGACGTCCAGCTCGTAGATGAACTGCTTCAGGTTCAGCGGCTCGGCGGCGCCGGAGACGTGCTCGGCGGAGACCGTGGTGCCGCGGATGACGAAGATGTCCACGCCCGCGTCGACGACGGCCTTGGAGAACTGGGCGGTGCGCTGCGGGGAGAGCGCGGCGGCGGTGACGACGCCGGAGTCGCGCACCTCCTTGATGCGCTGCCCGATCAGCTCCTCCTTGATCGGAGCGGCGTAGATCTCCTGCAGACGGCGGGTGGCGGTGGCCTCGTCCAGCTCGGCGATCTCGTCGAGCAGCGGCTGCGGGTCCTCGTAGCGGGTCCACAGTCCTTCGAGGTTCAGCACGCCCAGGCCACCGAGCTCGCCGATCCGGATGGCGGTCTGCGGGGAGACGACCGAGTCCATCGGGGCGGCCAGGAACGGCAGCTCGAAGCGGTAGGCGTCGATCTGCCAGGCGATCGAGACCTCCTTCGGGTCCCGGGTGCGCCGGCTCGGTACGACGGCGATGTCGTCGAACGCGTACGCCCTGCGGCCGCGCTTGCCGCGCCCGATCTCGATCTCAGTCACGATATGTGGCCTTTCCCTCTATGTCTGCGCCTACCAGTATCCCCGACACACGCGTGGGGGGCGGCTCCGGCCACATGCCGGAACCGCCCCCTCCCGTGTGCGCGGACTACTTCCTGCTGTAGTTCGGCGCCTCGACCGTCATCTGGATGTCGTGCGGGTGGCTCTCCTTGAGACCCGCCGAGGTGATCCGGACGAAGCGGCCCTTCGACTCCATCTCCTCGATGGAGGCGGCGCCCACGTAGCCCATCGTCTGGCGCAGACCGCCGACGAGCTGGTGCACGACGGAGGAGAGCGGACCGCGGTACGGCACCTGGCCCTCGATGCCCTCGGGCACGAGCTTGTCGTCGGAGGTGACGTCGGCCTGGAAGTAGCGGTCCTTGGAGTAGGACCGGCCCTGGCCGCGGGACTGCATGGCGCCGAGCGAGCCCATGCCGCGGTACGACTTGAACTGCTTGCCGTTGATGAAGAGCAGCTCGCCGGGCGACTCCTCGCAGCCCGCGAGGAGGCTGCCGAGCATCACGGTGTCGGCGCCGGCGGCGAGCGCCTTGCCGATGTCGCCGGAGTACTGCAGGCCGCCGTCGCCGATGAGCGGGACGCCCGCCGCGCGGGCCGCGAGACCGGCCTCGTAGATCGCGGTGACCTGCGGGACGCCGATGCCGGCGACCACGCGGGTGGTGCAGATGGAGCCGGGGCCGACGCCGACCTTGATGCCGTCGACACCGGCGTCGATCATCGCCTGGGCGCCGTCGCGGGTGGCGACGTTGCCGCCGATCACGTCGACGTTCACGCTCGACTTGATCTTCGACATCCAGCTCAGGGCGTTGCTGTTGTGGCCGTGCGAGGTGTCGACGATGAGGAAGTCGACGCCGACGGCGGCGAGCGCCTGGGCGCGCTCCAGGGCCTCGGGGCTGGCGCCGACGGCCGCGCCGACGAGCAGCCGGCCCTCGGCGTCCTTGGCGGCGTTCGGGTACTTCTCCGCCTTGACGAAGTCCTTGACGGTGATGAGGCCCTTGAGGACGCCCTCGTCGTCGACGAGCGGCAGCTTCTCGATCTTGTGGCGGCGCAGCAGCTCCATGGCGTCCACGCCGGAGATGCCGACCTTGCCGGTGACCAGCGGCATCGGCGTCATGACCTCGCGGACCTGACGGCTGCGGTCGGTCTCGAAGGCCATGTCGCGGTTGGTCACGATGCCGAGGAGCTTGCCGTCGGGGGCGGTGACCGGGACGCCGCTGATGCGGAACTTGGCGCAGAGGGCGTCGGCCTCGGCGAGGGTCGCCTCCGGGTGGACGGTGATCGGGTCGGTCACCATGCCGGACTCGGAGCGCTTGACGAGGTCCACCTGGTTGACCTGGTCCTCGATGGACAGGTTCCGGTGGAGCACGCCGACGCCGCCCAGACGGGCCATGGCGATCGCCATGCGGGACTCGGTCACCTTGTCCATCGCCGCGGAGAGCAGCGGGATGTTGACCCGGACGTTACGAGAGATGCGGGACGAGGTGTCGACCGCGTTGGGGAGCACCTCGGAGGCTCCCGGCAGCAGCAGCACGTCGTCGTAGGTCAGCCCGAGTGTCGCGAATTTACCGGGCACTCCGTCGACGTTGGCAGTCATGACACCTTCCCAAATGGCCTTGATCGGTGCGGGATGTCCATGCTAACGGCCCGGAGCGGTGTCTCATTCCACGATCAAGATCAGCGGCGAGCTTTGGACGTTCGCACGTGTACGAAAGGGACGACGGGGCCCTGCGAGGCTTACTGCTCGGCCAGGGCCCGCAGCCGGCTGAGGGCGCGGTGCTGGGCGACCCGGACGGCGCCCGGGGACATGCCGAGCATCTGGCCGGTCTCCTCGGCGGTCAGCCCGACGGCGACCCGGAGGACGAGGAGCTCGCGCTGGTTCTCCGGGAGGTTGGCGAGGAGCTTCTTGGCCCATTCGGCGTCGTCGCTGAGGAGGGCGCGCTCCTCGGGGCCGAGGGAGTCGTCGGGCCGCTCGGGCATCTCGTCGGAGGGCACGGCGGTGGAGCCGGGGTGCCGCATGGCGGCGCGCTGGAGGTCGGCGACCTTGTGTCCGGCGATGGCGAAGACGAACGCCTCGAAGGGGCGGCCGGTGTCCTTGTAGCGGGGCAGGGCCATGAGGACGGCGACGCAGACCTCCTGCGCGAGGTCCTCGACGAAGTGGCGGGCGTCACCGGGGAGCCGGTTGAGCCGGGTGCGGCAGTAGCGCAGCGCGAGGGGGTGGACGCGCGCGAGCAGGTCGTGGGTGGCCTGCGCGTCCCCTTCGACGGCGCGGTGGACGAGCGCACCGATCTCCCCCTGCCCGGCAGGCATGGGGGAACCCATGGTCTCGTCGTCGCGCATCGCTCCATGGTGCCTGGACGCCTGTCCGTCCGCGGCACCGTGTCCGTAGTTGTGCACCGAAGCGTTATGAGCAGGTGCGCCGGGATTCATCTCTGGCGCCCTCCCCTTCCGCTCGATCGACTCGTCCCCGAGGAACTCCACACCTCAAGGATGCGGCATCGGGCGGGGAATCGACACAGGCCCGCCCCGTCCGCCGCTCGGCGGACGGGGAGGAGGCATGTGTCCGCCGGTTCAGCGGACCAGGCCCCAGCGGAATCCGAGCGCGACGGCGTGCGCCCGGTCGGAGGCGCCGAGCTTCTTGAAGAGGCGCCGGGCGTGGGTCTTGACGGTGTCCTCGGAGAGGAAGAGCTCGCGCCCGATCTCCGCGTTGGACCGGCCGTGGCTCATGCCTTCGAGGACCTGGATCTCGCGCGCGGTGAGGGTGGGCGCGGCGCCCATCTCGGCCGAACGGAGCCGGCGCGGGGCGAGCCGCCAGGTCGGGTCGGCGAGCGCCTGGGTGACGGTGGCCCGCAGCTCGGCGCGCGAGGCGTCCTTGTGCAGATAGCCACGCGCGCCGGCGGCGACCGCGAGGGCGACGCCGTCGAGGTCCTCGGCGACGGTGAGCATGATGATCCGGGCGCCGGGGTCGGCGGAGAGCAGCCGGCGGACGGTTTCCACACCGCCGAGGCCGGGCATGCGCACGTCCATCAGGATGAGGTCCGAGCGGTCCGCGCCCCAGCGGCGGAGGACTTCCTCGCCGTTGGCCGCGGTGGTCACGCGCTCCACGCCGGGCACGGTCGCGACCGCGCGGCGAAGCGCCTCTCGGGCAAGCGGGGAGTCGTCGCAGACGAGAACGGAGGTCATGACCGACCTCCGCGGCTCTCGCAGCTGATGCGCGTCACCTTGAGCCTCCAGGGCTGGTACGTATCGTCACCTGTGCGGTTGACGCTCCCGGACACCTGCCCGATCGCTTGTTCATTCAACCGCCTCGCACTCTCAACGATGGTCACTCGAAAGAGTTACGGGTCGGACGAGACCTTCGGCACTCCTTGTGAGGGGCCGTGCACGGAGAAGAGCGTCGCAGGTCGTGCGTCCACACATCAGAAGCTATGCCCCATTTAGCGGGTTTTCTTCCCTTTTCGCGGTGTCTGTGGCTAGATTCGCAATGAGTCATATTTACATCTACTTCGACAGTAGTCGGACACATCCGGACCGACCGGGGCCCGAGGAACCCCGGAGCGACAGCCACTTCCCGCCCACCCACCAACCCGTTTCGACACGGTTTCAAGGGGACTAGCGCAATGGCAGATTTCTCCCGCCTTCCCGGACCCAACGCCGATCTGTGGGACTGGCAACTGCTCGCGGCCTGCCGCGGGGTCGACAGCTCCCTGTTCTTCCACCCCGAGGGAGAGCGCGGCGCGGCACGGAGTGCGCGTGAGAACTCGGCGAAAGAGGTCTGCATGCGGTGCCCGGTCCGCGCGGAGTGCGCGGCACACGCACTCGCCGTGCGGGAGCCCTACGGCGTCTGGGGCGGCCTCACCGAGGACGAACGCGAAGAACTCATGGGACGCGCGCGCAACCGACTGATCACGGCGGCGCCGGCGACGTCGGCCGCCGGTCGATCGATCGTGGGGCATGCATGAAGGAACGTTTCCTCGTGAGCTGAGCCCCTGATCCGGGGCTCCCCAGGCGACCCGGGCGCACGCGCGCGTGGCCCCGGGTGCGGATCACGCGCGCGTGGCGGCCCGGGCCAGTTCGTCGAGGGTGGCCGCGACCGCCGGGACCTGGGCCAGGTCCGGCAGGGTCAGCGCCACGATCTCCCGCTCCACGGCCGGCTCGACCGCGACGGTCCGCGCGCCCTTGGGCCGTACGGACTCGATGGCCAGCTCCGGCAGGACGGCCACGCCGAGCCCCGCGCCGACCAGCCCCACCACGGCCGGGTAGTCGTCGGTGGCGAAGTCGATGCGCGGGGCGAAGCCGGCCTCCTCGCAGACGTCGACGAGCTGTCGGCGGCACCGGGGGCAGCCGGCGATCCAGGGGTCCCCGGCCAGCTCGGCGATGGAGACCGAGCCGGCGCCGGCGAGCGGGTGCGCCTCGGGGACCAGGCCGACGAGCCGGTCGGTGAGCAGCGGGCGGACCACCAGGTCGTCCCATTCGCCGACGGTCTGGCCGGAGCCGTACCGGAAGGCGAGGGCGATGTCGCAGTCGCCCTCGCGGAGCATCTCGACGGAGCGCGGCGGCTCGGCCTCCACGAGGGAGACCCGGGTGCCGGGGTGGGCGGCGCGCAGGGCGGCGAGCGCGGTGGGGACGAGGGTGGAGCTGCCGCTGGGGAAGGAGACCAGGCGGACCCGGCCGGCCCGCAGCCCGGCGATGGCGGCGACCTCCTCCTCGGCGGCGGTGAGTCCGGCGAGGATGCCGGCGGCGTGCCGGACGAGGACCTCGCCGGCCTGGGTGAGGCGCATCTCGCGGCCGGTCCGGATGAGCAGCGGGGTGCCGGCCGAGGTCTCCAGGGCCTTCATCTGCTGGCTGACGGCGGGCTGGGTGCAGCCGAGTTCGCGCGCGGCGGCGGAGAAGGAGCCGGTGGCGGCGACGGCCCGCAGGACGCGGAGATGACGTGCCTCGATCATGGGTCGAGCATAAGCGACTCTTGGATCCGGGCGCGAATCTTCGATCAAATCTTTGAGACCCGAGGGTGGGTCCGCGCTTACGCTGCCCCCATGACGACCTTGCTGAGTGTGAACGCGGGCCGGGCGAAGACGGTCGACTACACCGACTCCGCCTCCGGGATGACGGGCATCGACAAGCGCCCCGTCGAGGGCCCCGTACGGATCGAGTCGCCCGGGCCCAACGGCGTCGGGGCGAGCGGAGTCGCCGGGGACGACGTGTGCGACCTGCGCTTCCACGGCGGCGCCGACCGCGCGGTGTACGCCTTCGCCCGCGAGGACCTGGACCACTGGGAGCGGGAGCTGGGCCGGGAGCTGGCGAACGGCTCCTTCGGGGAGAACCTGACGACGAACGGCCTGGACGTGAACGGGGCGCTGATCGGCGAGCGCTGGCGGATCGGCGGGTCCCTGGTCGTCGAGGTCACCGGCGGCCGGATCCCCTGCCGCACCTTCCAGGGGCACCTGGAGGAGCAGGGCCACGATCCCAAGGGCTGGGTGAAGCGGTTCACCCAGGCCGGCGCGCCGGGCGCGCTGCTGCGGGTGATCGAGCCGGGCGAGGTGCGGGCCGGCGACCCGGTCACGGTGGTGCACCGGCCGGACCACCACGTCACGGTCGCCCTCCTGCACCGGGCGGCGACCACCGAGCGGGAGCGGCTGGCCGAGACGCTGGTGGCCGCCGAGTGGATGGAGTCCGGACTCCTCGCGCTGGCCCGCCAGCACGTGGAGAAGTACGGCGCCTGAGGCCGGGGCCGTACGGGGGTGGGACGCCGGGGCCGTACGCGCCGGGACGCCCGGGTCGTACGGGGTCGGGGCCGGGGCCGTACGGGGCCCGGGGCGTCGGTTCCGGGCACTACGGTTCCGGTATGACCACTGCACTGATCACGGGAGCCACCGCCGGCATCGGGGCCGCGTTCGCGCGGCGGCTGGCGGCCGACGGCCATGACGTCGTCCTGGTGGCGCGGGACCTGAAGCGCCTCCGGGAGCAGGCGACCGAGCTGCACGACCGGCACGGGGTGGAGGCCGAGGTGCTCGCCGCGGACCTCTCCTCGGAGGAGGGGATCGCCGCGGTGGAGGCCCGGCTCTCCGACCCGCGCCGCCCGGTCGACCTGCTGGTGAACAACGCGGGCTTCGGCAACAAGGGCCGGTTCCTCGACGTGTCGATGGCCGACGAGCTGCGGATGCTGACCGTGCACTGCGAGGCGGTGCTGCGGCTGACCTCGGCCGCGGCCGCGGCGATGAAGGAGCGCGGGCGGGGCGGCGTGGTGAACGTGGCCTCGGTGGCGGCCTTCGTGCCGCGCGGCACCTACGGCGCCTCGAAGGCGTGGGTCGTGCAGTTCACCCAGGGCGCGGCCCGGGACCTCGCGGGCAGCGGGGTGCGGCTGATGGCGCTCTGCCCCGGCTTCGTCCGCACCGAGTTCCACGAGCGGGCCGGGATGGGCACGGACAACATCCCCGGCTGGATGTGGCTGGACGCGGACAAGCTGGTGGCGGCGGCCCTGTCGGACCTGGCGCGGGGCAGGACCCTGTCGATCCCGGACCCGCGCTACAAGGCCCTGATGGGCGTGGTGAAGCTGGCGCCGCGCGCGCTGCTCGGCGGGGTGTCGTCGAAGGCGGGCCGCAAGTACGGGCCCCAGTAGGCCCGTCGGGCCCGCGCTCGCATCCTCCGCGGGGCCCGATCGAATCGTCAAGAGATTCGGAGCGAATGATCGAAACTCCCGGCGTTCGATCATTGTCGTCTAAGGTCGGGGAACCACCACACCGCGAGGGGGAACCGCACGTGCGCGAGAGTGCCGCCGAACGACACGCCCGACTGCTGGACCTGGTGCGCGAGCGCGGCACGGTCCGCGTCGCCGAGCTGGCCGGCCTCCTGGGGGTCTCCCCCGTCACCGCCCGCCGCGACGCGGAGGCGCTGGCCTCGCGGGGGCTGCTCGACCGGGTGCACGGCCAGGTCTCCTGGCCGCGCCCCGCCGCGCCGGGCGACCAGCGGCCCGGGCCCGGTGCCGGCGAGGGCCTGGTGCTCGGCCTGCTCGCGCCCTCCGCCACGTACTACTTCGCCGAGGTCATCCGGGGCGCGCACGAGGCGGCCGCCCGGGCCGGCGCGCGGCTGGTGCTGCGGATCTCGGACTACCGCCCGGAGGAGGACCGGGCCCGCACCGAGGGGCTGCTCGCGGCCGGTGCCGAGGGCGTGCTCGTGGCGCCGGGCTGGCTCGGGCCCGAGGACCGGCGGGCGTACGGGGACTGGCTGACCCGGCTGCCGGTGCCGGCCGTGCTCCTGGAGCGGCGCGCCGAGCCGGGCAGTGCGCTCGACGGGCTCGACCGGGTCTCCTCCGACCACGCGCACGGGGTGCTGCTCGCCCTGCGCCATCTGGTCGGGCTGGGGCACGCGACCCCGCTCCTGGTGGCCCGCGGGGACTCGCCGACCGCGCTCGCGGTGCGGGCCGGGTACGCGGAGGCGCTGGCCGTGCTGGGCCTGGCGCAGCCGCGGCCGGTGATCGACTCCGTACCGGCCGACGCGGATCCGGAGGGGTTCGAGCGGGCGGTGCGGGCGCTGTACGAGGAGGTCCGCTCGGGGCGGGCGAGCGCGGTGCTGGTCCACAACGACGTGGACGCGATCGAGATCGTGCAGCGGCTCGCCCCGCTCGGCGTGCGCGTCCCGGAGGACCTGGCCGTCATCGCGTACGACGACGAGGTCGCCGCACTGGCCGACACCCCGCTGACGGCGGTCGCCCCGCCCAAGCGACAGGTGGGCCGGCACGCCACGGAACTGCTGGTGGAGCGGCTGGCCGGGGGTGCCGACGAGGACGCGGCGAGCCGCCATGTGAGCCTGCTGCCGCGGCTGCGGGTGCGGGCGTCCTGCGGGGCCGCCCGCCCGGTCGCCTCCCCCTGATCGATCTGATCTTTTTTCGATCATTCAATCTTTCGCTCTTGACTTCGTTCATGAACGGTCCCAGGATCACGGCCAACCCCGTCCACGCCGCCGATCAGGAGCCGTGCCGTGAGCCTCAGTTGGAGCAGAACGTCCCGCGTCATAGCCGGCACCGCCACCGCCCTCGCCGTCCTCACGGCCTGCGGCGGAGGCGGTGACGACACCGATTCCGCCGCCGGGAAGCCCGTCACCGTCACCTTCTGGGGCTGGGCCAAGGGCTCCAAGGACGTCGTCGACGCCTTCAACGCCTCCCACACCGACATCAAGGTCACCTTCGAGGAGATCCCCTCCGGCAACGCCGGCGGCTACGCCAAGATCTCCAACGCCGTGAAGGCGGGCAACGCCCCCGACCTGGTCTCCATCGAGTACCCCTCGCTCCCCGAGTTCGTCTCCTCCGGCGCCCTCCAGGAGATCGGCGACGTCTTCCCCGAGTCCGCCCGGGCCGGCCTCCTCCCCCAGGCCGTCGACCTCACCACCCTCGGCGGCAAGAGCTGGGCCGTCCCCTTCGACGCCGCCCCGCAGGCGCTCTACTACCGCAAGGACCTCTTCGAGAAGCACGGGATCCAGGTCCCCACCACCTGGGACGCCTTCCGGAAGGCCGCCGAGCAGGTGCGGAAGGCCGACGCCGGGGCCCGCATCGCCACCTTCTTCCCCGACGACCCCACCACCTTCGAGGCGATGGCCTGGCAGGCCGGCGCCCAGTGGTTCAAGGCCGAGAACGACACCTGGAAGATCGACACCACCGACCCGGCCACCACCAAGGTCACCGCCTACTGGCAGGGCCTCCTCGACGCCGGCCTCGTCCACAAGAACGCCTCCTTCAGCCCCGAGTGGACCGGCTCCCTGAAGAACGGCACCACCTACGCCTACCTCGGCGCCTCCTGGGGCGCCGGCGTCCTCAAGGGCACCCTCCCCGAGCAGGCCGGCAAGTGGGCCGTCGCCCCCATGCCCAGCTGGGACGGCAAGCCCGCCTCCGGCATGCTCGGCGGCTCCACCTTCGCCGTGCCGAAGAACAGCCGGAAGAAGGCCGCGGCCGTCGAGTTCGCGACCTGGATGGCCACCACCGAGGAGGGCGTCAAGGCCCGCATCGCCTCCGGCACCTCCAGCGCCTTCCCCGCCGCCACCGCCCTGCGCCCCGCCGCCAAGAAGGCGTTCGACGCGAGCTTCTACGGCGGCCAGGACATCTACGCCCTCTTCGAGGCCGCCGGCGCCTCCATCACCCCGCAGTGGTCCTGGGGCCCCACCACCGGCACCACCAACACCGCCATCAAGGACCGCTTCGGCGCCGTCGCCCCCGGCGGCCCCACCCTCGCCGACGCGGTGAAGGCAGGCCACGACGCCACCGTCGCCGAACTCACCAAGCGCGGCCTGAAGGTCGAGGGCTGAGCGCGTGAAGGCCCGCACCCGTGCCGCGGCACTCCTGCTGACCCCGTTCTTCCTGCTCTTCACCGCGGTGCTGGTGGTGCCGATCGGATACGCGGTCTGGCTCAGCCTCTTCACCGAGAAGCAGTCGGGACTGGGCTTCGGCGGCTCCGAGACCGTCTTCACCGGACTCGGCAACTACGCCGCGGCACTGGGTGACCGGGCCTTCCGCGAGGGCTTCGGCGTGCTGCTCGGCTACTGCCTGCTCTACCTGCCGCTGCTGCTCGCCGGGGCCCTCGGCCTCGCGCTGCTCCTCGACACCGCCCTCGCCCGCGCCCGCCGCTTCTTCCAGCTCGCGCTCTTCCTGCCGCACGCCGTCCCCGGCATCATCGCCGCCCTGATCTGGGTCTATCTCTACACGCCCCAGCTCAGCCCGGTCGTCCAGGCGATGGAGGCCGGCGGGATCGGCTTCGACTTCTTCTCCCCCGAGGGCGCCCTGCCGTCCGTCGTCAACATCGCCCTGTGGGAATGGCTCGGCTACAACCTGATCATCTTCTACGCCGCCCTCCAGGCCATCGACCGCTCCGTCCTCGAAGCCGCCACCGTCGACGGGGCCGGCGCCTGGCGCACCGCCTTCGCCGTGAAGATCCCGCTGCTCCGCGGCTCCCTGGCGATGGTCGGCCTCTTCACCGTCATCGGCTCCCTCCAGCTCTTCACCGAACCGCTGATCCTCAGCAGGGGCACGGGCTCCGCCGTCACCTCCACCTGGACGCCGAACATGTACGCCTACTCCGCCGCCTTCGACCGCAACGACTACGGACTGGCCGCGGCCGCCTCGATCCTGCTCGCCCTGACGGCCGCGCTGCTGTCCTTCGCCGTCACCCGCCTCACCCGGGACCGGAAGGAGAAGGCCGCATGAGCGCCCCCCGCTCCCGCTGGCTGTCGAGGACCGCCGTCAACGGCGTCCTGCTCCTCGCCACCTGCTACATGCTCTTCCCGCTCGTCTGGCTGGTCACCGCCGCCACCAAGGACGCCGGCGGCCTGCTCGCCGGGAACGCCTTCTCCTTCGACGGCTTCGACCTCGGCGGCAACCTCGCCCGGCTCGCCGAGTACAACGACGGCGTCTACTTCCGCTGGTACCTCAACAGCCTCCTCTACGCCGGCGTCGGCGCCGCCGCCTGCGCGCTGATCAGCGTCGCCGCCGGATACGCCTTCCACGTCTACGACTTCCGGGGCAAGGAGAAGCTCTTCGGCCTGGTCCTCCTCGGCGTCCTCGTCCCCCCCACCGCCCTCGCCCTGCCGATGTACCTGCTCGCCAGCGAGATCGGCATCGTCAACACCTACGCCGCCGTGCTGCTGCCGGTCCTGGTCAACCCCTTTGGGGTCTACCTCTCCCGGGTGCTGTGCGCCGCCTACGTCCCCGACGAGGCGCTCGAAGCCGCCCGGATCGACGGCGCCGGCGAGCTGCGGGTCTTCTGGTCGATCGGTCTGCGCACGGTCATGCCGGGCTTCGTGACCGTCTTCCTCTTCCAGTTCACCGCCGTCTGGAACAACTTCTTCCTCCCCCTGGTGATGCTTTCGGACCAGAAGCTCTTCCCGCTGAGCCTCGGCCTCTACGCGTGGAACAGCAACGCCCACGCCGAGCCGGACTACTACCCCCTCGTCGTCACCGGTTCGCTGCTCGCCGTCGTCCCCCTCGTCGTCGCCTTCGTCTCGCTCCAGCGCCACTGGAAGGCCGGACTGACCGCCGGCAGCGTCAAGTGAGGAGCCCAGGTCCCACCATGCACCCCACCACCGACAACCGCCCCTCCCTCCTGCTCGCGATGGGCCCCGGCGTCGCCGGCCGGCTCCTCACCGACGCCCACCGCGCCCGCCTCGCGGAGCTCACCCGCACCGACCCGCACCTGGTCGCCCACGACCTGACCGCCCCCGACCCGCGCTCCGCCGCCGCCCTCGCCGAGGCCGAACTCCTCCTCACCTGCTGGGGCGCCACCCCGCTCACCCCGGAGGTGCTGGCCCGCGCCCCGCGCCTGAAGGCCGTGGTGCACGCGGCCGGTTCGGTCAAGCACCACATCACCGACGCCTGCTGGGAACGCGGCCTCCGGGTCACCAGCGCCGCCGCCGCCAACGCCCTGCCGGTCGCCGAGTACACCCTCGCCGCGATCCTCTTCGCCGGGAAGCGGGTGCTGCGCTCGGCCCAGCGGTACGCCGAACTCCGCGCCGACCACGCCTGGCTCGCCGAGTCCGCCGACTGGGGCAACTACCGCCGCACGGTCGGCATCGTCGGCGCCTCCCGCATCGGCCGCCGGGTCGTCGAACTGCTGCGCCCCTTCGACGTCGAGGTGCTGCTGTACGACCCGTACCTGACGGCCCCGCCGCCGGGCGCGGCCCTCGCCGGCCTGGACGAACTCTGCGCCCGCAGCTCGGTGGTCTCCGTGCACGCGCCCCAACTCCCGTCCACGTACCGCATGATCGGGGCCCGCCAGCTCGCCGCCCTGCCCGACGGCGCCACCCTGATCAACACCTCCCGGGGCTCCCTGATCGACGAGGACGCCCTCCTCCCCCATCTGACCGCGGGCCGCCTCCACGCGGTCCTCGACGTGACCGACCCGGAACTCCCTCCGGCGGACTCCCCGCTCTACAGCCTCCCCAACGTCCTCCTGACCCCCCACATCGCCGGCTCGCTCGGCAACGAGCTGCACCGGATGACCGACCAGGCCCTGGCGGAGATCGCCCGCTACACCCGGGGCGAGCCCTTCGCCGAGGAGGTCAGAGCCGCCGACCTCACCCACTCGGCCTAGACTGGAGAGGTCCATCCGCGGCTTCGCCCGGTCGGAGGCGGCCATGACCTTCGTGCAGATCATCGAGTGCAGGACGAGCCGGGTCGAGGAGCTCAACCGGCTCATGGACCGGTGGGTCGAGGAGACCCGGGGGAAACGGACCGCCACCCACAGCATCGTCGGGACGGACCGGTCCGACGCCTCGCACATCGTGGAGATCGTCGAGTTCCCCTCGTACGACGTGGCCATGCGCAACTCGCAGCTGCCGGAGACCGACCGGATCTTCCGGGAGATGGTCGCCCTCTGTGACGAGATGCCGACCTTCACGGACCTGGACGTGGTCCGGGACGAGGCGCTGTACAAGGCGAACGCGCGGCGGTTCTTCGAGCTGATCTCCTCGCCCGGGGAGCTGCCGCCGCTCGACGAGGTCTTCGCCGAGGGCTACCACGACCACGACCCGAGCAACCCGAGCGACGTCTACGGCATGGACGCGCTGCGGCGCGAGGCGGAGATGTGGCGGGCGGGGTTCGACTTCGCCTTCACCATCGAGGACCAGATCGCCGACGGCGACCGGGTCTGCACCCGGTGGACGTGGAACGGCACGCACAACGGCGACTTCATGGGGATCCAGCCCACCGGCATGGAGGTGAGCATGACCGGGATGGTCGTCCACCGCTTCCGGGAGGACGGCAAGGCGGTCGAGGGCTGGTGGCAGTACGACCTGCTCGGCCTGATGGGGCAGCTCGGCGCCGTGGAGGCGTGAACGGAGGAAGCACCGAGCGGCCGGGGGGGCGCCCCCCCCCGCCCCCCGCCCCCCCCCCCCCCCCCCGCGAGCGGAGCGGCACACGGGGGCTCCGCGGGGGGGCGGCGGGCCTGCCCCGCTCCCGCGCGCGCGCGGGGCCCCCGGCGGCGGGGCCCCCCGGGGCCTGGGACAACGACTGCGGCGTGCCTCAGTGGGAGTGGCCGTGACCGTGGCCGTGGCCGTGGTCCGCCGGCTCCTCCTCCTTCTTCTCCACCACGAGGGTCTCGGTGGTGAGGAGCAGGGAGGCGATGGAGGCGGCGTTCTCCAGGGCGGAGCGGGTGACCTTCACCGGGTCGATGACGCCGGCCTTGACCAGGTCGCCGTACTCGCCGGTGGCGGCGTTGAAGCCCTGGCCCTTGTCGAGGTCGGCGACCTTGGAGGTGATGACGTAGCCCTCCAGGCCGGCGTTCTCGGCGATCCAGCGCAGCGGCTCGACGGCGGCGCGGCGGACGACGGAGACACCGGTGGCCTCGTCGCCGGTCTTGCCGAGGTTGTCCTCCAGCACCTTGACGGCGTGGACGAGCGCGGAGCCACCACCGGAGACGATGCCCTCCTCGACCGCGGCGCGGGTCGCGGAGATGGCGTCCTCCAGACGGTGCTTCTTCTCCTTCAGCTCCACCTCGGTGGCGGCGCCGACCTTGATCACGCACACGCCGCCGGCCAGCTTCGCGAGGCGCTCCTGGAGCTTCTCGCGGTCCCAGTCGGAGTCCGTGTTCTCGATCTCGGCCTTGATCTGGGCGACGCGGCCCGCGACGTCCTCGGACTTGCCGCCACCGTCGACGATGGTGGTGTCGTCCTTGGAGACGGTCACGCGGCGGGCGGTGCCCAGCACGTCCAGACCGGCCTGGTCGAGCTTGAGGCCGACCTCCTCGGCGATGACGGTGGCACCGGTGAGGGTGGCCATGTCCTGGAGCATCGCCTTGCGGCGGTCGCCGAAGCCGGGGGCCTTGACGGCCACGGCGTTGAAGATGCCGCGGATCTTGTTGACGATGAGGGTGGAGAGGGCCTCGCCCTCGACGTCCTCGGCGATGATCAGCAGCGGCTTGGAGCCACCCGCCTGGACGACCTTCTCAAGCAGCGGCAGCAGGTCCTGGATCGAGGAGATCTTGCCCTGGTTGATCAGGATGTACGGGTCGTCGAGGACGGCCTCCATACGCTCCTGGTCGGTGACCATGTACGGGGAGAGGTAGCCCTTGTCGAAGGCCATGCCCTCGGTGAACTCCAGCTCCAGGCCGAAGGTGTTGGACTCCTCGACGGTGATGACACCGTCCTTGCCGACCTTGTCCATGGCCTCGGCGATGAGCTCGCCGACCTGCTGGTCCTGGGCGGAGAGCGCGGCGACGGCGGCGATGTCGGACTTGTCCTCGATCGGGCGCGCGGTGGCGAGCAGGTCCTCGGAGACGGCCTTGACGGCGGCGTCGATGCCCTTCTTCAGGGCGGCCGGGGAGGCGCCGGCGGCGACGTTGCGCAGACCCTCGCGGACGAGCGCCTGGGCGAGCACGGTGGCGGTGGTGGTGCCGTCACCCGCGATGTCGTTGGTCTTGGTCGCCACCTCCTTGACGAGCTGGGCGCCGAGGTTCTCGTACGGGTCCTCGATCTCGACCTCGCGGGCGATCGTGACACCGTCGTTGGTGATGGTGGGCGCGCCGAACTTCTTGTCGATGACGACGTTGCGGCCCTTGGGGCCGATCGTCACCTTCACCGTGTCGGCCAGCTTGTTGACGCCGCGCTCAAGGGCGCGACGGGCGTCCTCGTCGAACTTCAGGATCTTCGCCATGGGAGCGATTCAGCCCTCTCGGAAATCGTGTGGAGAAAACAACCGCGCCCCTGGACGCCCAAGAGATCAAGGGGTCAGGGGCGCGGTGCACTGCGGGTACGGCGTCTCTTACTTCTCGATGATCGCGAGCACGTCGCGGGCCGAGAGGACGAGGTACTCGTCGCCGTTGTACTTCACCTCGGTGCCGCCGTACTTGCTGTAGAGCACGACGTCGCCGACCTTGACGTCGAGCGGCAGGCGCTCGCCGTTCTCGAAGCGGCCCGGGCCCACGGCGAGGACGGCGCCCTCCTGGGGCTTCTCCTTCGCGGTGTCCGGGATGACCAGGCCCGAGGCCGTGGTCTGCTCGGCGTCGAGCGGCTGGACCACGATGCGGTCCTCGAGCGGCTTGATGGCAACCTTGGAGCTGGCGGTCGTCACGATCCGACCTCCCCCTTCGGAGATCTCGCGGGGTTAACTGTCTGAGGTGGCGACCAGGTCGATCCGTCGTCGCGGGTGCCGGACCTGCCCGTCGCTGTGTTGGCACTCTCCGGTGGGGAGTGCCAGAGCCGAGACTATGACCGCGATTAGCACTCGGTCAAGCGGAGTGCCAATTCCTCACCCGGTGGCGGCCCCGGAAGGGCGTGCCGGCGCCGCGATCCGGTCTCGATCCGGGGAACGTACGCGCGGAGTCCGGGGTTCCGTACGAAGGTACGGAGATGACCACCGCCCCGCCCCGGGTCCGCCCGCTCCCCGATCTCGCCCTCTCCGTCCTGCTGCTGGCGGCGGACGCCCTCGTCACCGTGGCGGTCATGGTCCTGATGGGGCTGCGGGCCATGGGCGACGTCCGCTATCCCGGTCCGCCGCCCCCGCCGGACTGGGTCCCCGCCTGCTGGTTCGCCGGCCTCGCGGCGGTCACGGGGGTGACCTGCTGGGCCCTGCGGAGCCAGGGCTGGCGCCTGGCCGCGTGGACCCAGTTGGTCGCGACGGGTCTGCTCGCCGTCCTCACGGCGGTCGTCGCCGTGGCCACCGCCCGCTAGGAGCGCGGGCCCCCCTCCGCGCGGACCGGTCCGCGGTCGGCGTCCCTGTCGTCGCCGACCCGCTCCACGGCCTTGCGGCCGAGGCGTTCGAGCGGGTCGACGGCGGAGGCGCAGCCGGTGAGGCCGAGGAGGAGGGCGGCGACCACGAGCGGGCGGAGCCGGCTCATACGTAGTCCTCCAGCCGGGCGACCGCGTACCCCTTGGACGTGATCACGTTCATCGCCCGGCGGATCATGTCGGGCATGCTGCCCTTCCAGTCCTCCTCGCCGCGGAAGTGGGTGAGGACGATGTCGCCGGGGTGCAGGTCGCGGTCCCACTCGCGCCACTCCATGTGGTCGGGGAACGCCTCGGAGGCCCAGAGCGGGACGGCCTTGACGCCGCAGGACTTGGCGGCGCGCAGGGTGTCCTCGTTGTAGTTGCCGTACGGCGGGCGGAAGAGCTCGGGGCGCTTGCCGTACTTCTTCTCGATGACGTCCTGCATGCCGCAGATCTCGCGCTTCTGGCGCGCGTAGGAGAGCCCCGGCAGGTACTTGTGGTTGAGGGTGTGGTTGTGGAGGGAGATCCCGCGCGGCTGGGACTTCTGCATCTTCGCGAAGTAGGCGTAGTCGTCGCTGACCACGTAGTCGCTGAGGAAGGCGCTGTAGGGGATGTCCAGATCGGCCATCATCCGGATCAGCTCGGGGTCCTTCTCGGCGCCGTCGTCGATCGTCAGGAAGACGATCTTCTCCTTGGTGGGGACGGTGGTGAAGACGGGCGGCAGTCCCTCGCCGTCGGTCTCGAATCCCTTCCGGGTGGTGATCCTCGGCTTGCTCCTCGGCGGGGCGGGCGCTTCGAGGGGGGTCAGCTTGAGGCCCCACTTCTTCGCGGCCACGGCCCGGGCGGCCCGCCGCTTCGCCAGCGCGGCCTTCTTCTCCCGGGCCAGCTGGGCGGCGGTCTTCACCGGGGCCTGCTGGCCGGCGGCGGGCGCGGGGGCGCCGCCGCTGCCCGCGCCCGGGGCGTCGGAACCGCCGGAGCAGGCGGCGGTGGAGGTGAGCGCGGCGACGAGGAGCGCGGCACCCAGGGCACGACGGGAGTGACCCTTTGCCATCATTTCTTCCTTTTGTCGTACGACCGGTATGGCGCCGCATCCTGTCAGCGCGACCCGCCCGTCCGGCCGCGACACCGCCGAGCCGGCCCCACGGTCCCCCGCCCGGCCCACAGGGAGAATGGGACGGTGACCGACCTCGCCGCCTTCACCGCCCTGCTCACCCCCGAGGGCCAGACCCTCCTCGCCGCCCTGCGCGACTACGACCCCGCCCAGGAGCTGGCGGTCGCCTCCCGGCTGCGCCGCGACCACCCCGCCGACCTGGTCTCGGCGGCCCTCGGGCAGGCCCGGCTGCGGCAGCGCGCGGTGGCGAAGTTCGGCGCCGAGGACGCGTACCGCATGTACTTCACGCCGAACGGCGTCGAGCAGTCCACCCGGGCGACCGTCGGCTCCTACCGCGCCGGCCGCATGAAGGCGCTCGGCGTCCGCAGCGTCGCCGACCTCTGCTCCGGCGTCGGCGGCGACGCGCTCGCGCTCGCCCGCGCTGGCATCTCCGTCCTCGCCGTCGACCGCGACCCGCTCACCGCCGAGGTCGCCCGCGCCAACGCCGCCGCGCTGGGCCTCGACGGGCTGATCGAGGTCCGCTGCGCCGACGTCACCGAGATCGACACGGCACCCTACGACGCCGTCTTCGTCGACCCGGCGCGACGCGGCGGCCGGGGCCGGATCTTCGACCCCGAGGCCTACTCCCCGCCGCTCTCCTGGGCCATGGACGCCGCCCGCAAGGCCCCGCACGCGGCCCTGAAGATCGCCCCCGGCATCCCGCACGAGACCGTCCCGGACGAGGCCGAGGCCGAGTGGATCTCGGACGGCGGCGACGTGAAGGAGGCGGTGCTCTGGTTCGGCACGGAGCCCGGCGCGCGCCGCGCCACCCTGCTGCCCTCCGGCGCGAGCCTCACCGGCCGCGGCCTGCCCGACCCGGCGGTCCGCCCGGTCGGCCGCTACCTCTACGAGCCCGACGGCGCCGTCATCCGCGCCCATCTGGTCGCCGAGGCCGCCGAGGAGCTGGGCGGCGGCCTGATCGACGAGACGATCGCCTACGTCACCGCCGACACCCTGACCCCCACCCCGTACGCCTCCGCCTACGAGATCACCGACGTGCTCCCCTTCAACCTCAAGAAGCTGAAGGCCCTCCTCCGCGAACGCGAGGTGGGCAACCTGACGGTGAAGAAGCGCGGCTCGGCCGTCGAGCCCGAGGAGATCCGCCGGAAGGTGCGGCCCAAGGGCCCGCACTCCGCGACGGTGCTGCTCACACGTGTCGCGGGCGCCCCGACGATGCTGATCGGCCGGCCGGCACGACCCTGAGCACCGTCCGGAAGTGCCCGACGGCCTTGAAGAGCCCGATCAGGCCGTTGATCCAGCAGATCAGCGCGACGCCCATGCCGTACGCGACGAGGCCGTAGCCGTTCGCCGGGTCCGTCCCGGCGGGCACGGCGAAGCCCAGCCACAGCCCGAGGCCGCACAGCACGGCGGAGACCACCATCCAGCACGCGCTGGCGACGGGCGCCCGCAGCCGGGCGTCCGTCGGCCCGTGCCGGTCCAGCGCCGCCCACAGGAGCAGCCGCTCGCGCACCACGCGGTCCCGGCGCACCCCGCGCACCACCAGCCAGACGCCCGGCACCAGCACCCCGAGGCCGAGGAGGGCGACGAACAGGCCGATGAAGAACGTGATCGGGTCGAGGATCGCCCCGTGGCCGAGGTCGACGAGCAGCACGCCCACCATGCCCCAGCCCAGCTGCAGCACCAGCATCGCGCCGGCGAACAGCGCGAACCGCCCGCCGCCCAGCGAACGCCGCGTCAACTCCCCCAGCGCCAGGGCCCGGTCCGCGAGCAGGGCGTCCCGGTCGGGCCAGCTGCGGAGTTCGACGGGCGGGGGCGGCGGGGGCAGCGGTATGCGCGGAGACATACCCCGCACCCTAGGCGCTCCCGGCGTCCGGTTCTCCGGCGCGGGCCCGCAGCAGCGCCCGTTCCCGCTCGTTCCGGGTCAGCTCCGCCGCCCGCGCGAACTCCGCCCGCGCCTCCGCGTCGCGGCCCAGCCGGGCGAGCAGGTCGCCGCGGACGCTCGGCAGCAAGTGGTAGCGGTCCAGGGCCGGTTCGGCGGCGAGCGCGTCGACGATCGCGAGCGCCTCGGCCGGGCCGTCGGCCATCGAGACGGCCACCGCCCGGTTCAGCTCCACCACCGGCGACGGGGCCAGCTCCATGAGCCGCCCGTAGAGCCCGGCGATCACCGCCCAGTCCGTCTCCTCGTACGAGGCCGCCCGCGCGTGGCAGGCGGCGATCGCGGCCTGGAGGGCGTACGGGCCGTAGGCGCGGCCGTCGCCCGCCCGGGCGAGGGCCGCGTAGCCGCGCCGGACGAGGAGCCGGTTCCAGCGCCGCCGGTCCTGCTCCGCGAGGAGCACCGGCCGCCCGTCGGGGCCGATGCGGGCGGGGGCGCGGGACGCCTGGAGTTCGAGCAGGGCGGCGAGGCCGTGCACCTCGCTCTCGCCCGGCATCAGGGCGGCGAGCCCGCGGGCGAGCCGGAGCGCGTCCTCGCAGAGCCCGGGGCGCAGCAGGTCGTCGCCGGCGGTGGCCGCGTACCCCTCGTTGAAGATCAGGTAGACGACTTCGAGGACGGAGCCGAGCCGGGCCGCCCGCTGCTCCCCGTACGGCACCTCGAACGCCACGCCCGCCTTCGCGAGCGCCCGTTTGGCGCGGGTGATCCGGGCCGCGACGGTGGCCTCGGGGACGAGGAAGGCGCGGGCGATCTCGTCCGTGCGCAGCCCGCCGACGAGCCGCAGGGTGAGCGCCGCGCGCGCCTCGGCGGAGAGCACCGGGTGGCAGGTGGTGAAGACCAGCCGGAGCACGTCGTCGTCGATGTCGCCGGGGCCGGAGGGCTCGGGGTCGTACGACTCCTCCGGGAGCGTCCGGCCGACCTCGGCGAGCTTGCGGGCGTACGTCTCGCGGCGCCGCACGAGGTCGACGGCGCGGTGCTTGGCGGTGGCCGTCAGCCAGGCGCCCGGGCGGTCCGGGACGCCCGCCTCGGGCCACTGCTCCAGGGCGGCGACGAGCGCGTCCTGGGCGATCTCCTCGGCGATGCCGACGTCCCGGACGATCCGCGCCACCGTGGCGATGATCCGCGCCGACTCCATCCGGAAGACCGTCTCCAGCGTGCTCTCCACCGTCACGCCCCACATGACAGCACAGCGGGGGTCAGCCCTCCGGCATCTCCTCGACCTCGCGGACCTCCAGGCCGACCTTCCAGTGCGGCGGGTGGACGGCGAGGAACCGCTTGCCCCACTCGACGGCCTCGGCCATGTCCTTGCACTGGAGCATCGCGTAGCCGCCGACGACCTCCTTGGTCTCGGTGAAGGGGCCGTCGGTGAAGGACAGCCTCCCGTCCGACCAGGTGATCCGGGTGGCCTCGGCGGTCGGCTTCAGTCCTGCGGTGTCGACCATGGCGCCGGCCTTGGTGATCTCCTCGAAGAGGGCGCCCATCCGCTCCTCGAAGCCGGGGTCGGCGCTCTCCATGTCGATGGTGTTCTCCTCGATGCGGACGAGGGAGAGGAAGCGGGGCATGGTGACTCCTGGGGGTGCGGTGGCGGGGCCGTTCCCCGCCGTCCACTCATACGTCGAACGGGCCGGGCCCGCATCGACACCGCGCCCGGACTTTTCTCAGACGTAGTCCTCCAGGCGGGCGACCGTGAAGCCCTGCTCCTGGATCTTCCGGAGCAGGGTGGCGGTCATCTCGGTCATCGTGCGGCCCTTGAGCTCGGCGGGGCCGCGGAAGTGGGCGAGGACGATGTCGCCGGGGCGGAGCTTCCGGTCGCCGCGCTGGTACTGCATGTTCTTGATCTGCATGGACTCGCGCCACAGGACGATCGCGTCGATCCCGCAGCTGCCGGCGGCGGCGCGGGTGGCCTCGTTCCAGTTGCCGTAGGGCGGGCGGAAGAGGCGCGGGGCGGTGCCGTAGCGCTTCCGCAGCTTCTCCTGCTGGCCGCAGATCTCGCGGCGCTGGGCCTCCGGGGAGAGGGTGCGCAGGTTCGGGTGGGTGAGGGTGTGGTTGGCGACGCCGTGGCCCTGTGCGACGAGCGGGTCGAAGTAGCCGTAGTCCGCGCTGATCACGGAGTCGGTGAGGAACATCGTGAAGGGGACGCCGAGCTCGTCCATCATCCGGGTGAACTCGGGGTCCTTCTCGGCGCCGTCGTCGATGGTGAGGAAGACGACCTTGTCGGTGGTCGGGATGTCGCTGATCACCGGGACCGGGCCGCCCGGCGCCCGCTTCACCGGCTTGACGGCGGGCGGGGCGGGCGGCGCCGGAAGGGGCTCGACGCCCCACTTGCGGTACGCGGCCGCCCGGGCCGCCTCAGGGGCGGGCGCCGGTTCCGGGGCGGTGGCGACGGCCTCGGTGGGCGTCGCCGGGGCCGGGGCGACCGCCGGGGGCGGGGTCTCGGCCGTGCAGCCCGTCATCAGGAGGGTCACTGCGGTCAGCGCCGCCCACACCGCGATCTGCTTCTTCACGGGCTGTGGGATGCCCGATCCGATCGAAAGGTTGCCCGATCATCGGATTGTTCGCCTATTCGACCGCTTCGAAGCGCCAGCGGTGGACCGGACGGGTGATCAGCTCCGCGTCCGGCTCGGGCAGCTCGGGCAGCTCCGCGTCGAGGCCGTCCGCCTCCCACCAGGTGAGGACGAGGACCCGGTCCTGGGGGGCGCGGAAGACCTCCCGACGGAGCGGTTCGCGGGCCAGGACCCGGGCCCGCGCCCACTCCAGGAGCTCGGCGCCGCGGCCCTGCACGGCCCGGGCCTCCCACATCAGCGCGACCCTCACGAGTACAGGTTCTCCTTGCTGACCTCGTGCACGTGGTCGTGGTCGTGGGTGTGTCCGGGGACGTGCGGGTCGGTCACCGGAAGGGACGAGTCCGCCGACAGCTCCAGGTCGGAGGCGGCCCGGTTGCGGGCGACCATCTCGGAGCCGAGCGCGGCGACCATGGCGCCGTTGTCGGTGCACAGGCCCGGCCGGGGCACCCGGAGCCGGATCCCGGCCCGCTCGCAGCGCTCCTCGGCGAGGGCGCGGAGCCGCGAGTTCGCGGCGACGCCGCCGCCGATCATCAGGTGGTCGACGCCCTCGTCCTTGCAGGCCCGGACGGCCTTGCGGGTGAGGACGTCGACGACGGCCTCCTGGAAGGAGGCGGCCACGTCCCGGACCGGCACCTCCTCGCCGGCCGCCCGCTTGGCCTCGATCCAGCGGGCCACGGCGGTCTTCAGGCCGGAGAAGGAGAAGTCGTACGCGGGGTCCTTGGCGCCGCTCAGGCCGCGCGGGAACGCGATGGCGGCCGGGTCGCCCTCCCTGGCGAGCCGGTCGATGACCGGGCCGCCGGGGAAGCCGAGGTCGAGGACCCGGGCGATCTTGTCGAAGGCCTCGCCGGCCGCGTCGTCGATGGTGGCGCCCATCGGCCGCACGTCGGAGGTGATGTCGGTGGAGAGCAGCAGCGAGGAGTGCCCGCCGGAGACCAGCAGCGCCATCGTCGGCTCCGGCAGCCTGCCGTGCTCCAGCTGGTCGACGCAGATGTGCGAGGCCAGGTGGTTGACGCCGTACAGCGGCTTGCCGAGGGCGTAGGCGTACGCCTTGGCGGCGGAGACGCCGACGAGCAGGGCGCCGGCGAGGCCGGGGCCCGCGGTGACGGCGATGCCGTCGAGGTCCTTCGGGGAGACGCCGGCGGTCTTCAGGGCCCGCTCGATCGTCGGGACCATGGCCTCCAGGTGGGCCCGGGAGGCGATCTCGGGCACGACGCCGCCGAAGCGGGCGTGGGTGTCGACGCTGGAGGCCACGGCGTCGGCCAGCAGGGTGGTGCCGTGCACGATGCCGACGCCGGTCTCGTCGCAGGAGGTCTCGATGCCGAGCACGAGGGGTTCGTCAGCAGCCATCAGATATCGGTCCCAGTTCCTTGAACAGTCAGTCGCATCACGAGCGCGTCGACGTTGCCCGGCTGGTAGTAGGCGCGCCGGAAGCCGATGGGCTCGAAGCCGAAGCGCTCGTACAGCTTCTGCGCCCGGGTGTTGTCCACGCGCACTTCGAGCAGGACCTCGTCGCACTCGAAGGCGGTGGCGTGCTGGAGGAGGTCGGTGAGGAGCCGGGCGCCGAGCCCGGTGCCCCACTGCTCGCGGGCGACGGCGATGGTCTGGACGTCCCCGAGCCCGCCGGCCGCCGCCAGGCCCGCGTATCCGGCCAGCTTCCCGGCGGGCGTCTCGGCGACGACGTACCGCCGGGTGGCCGCGGGCCCGCGCGCGTGCGCCAGCTCGGACCAGAACATCCCCTCCGACCAGGCGTCCTCGGGGAAGAGGTCGGCCTCCAGGGCGAGCACCTCCGGCAGGTCCCACCAGCGCATCTCGCGCAGGACGGCGCCGGTCGTCAGTGCGCCGCTCACTGGGGCGTGACCACCTTGTAGTTCTTCGGCACCTGCGCGTCGGGCCGCCGCAGGTACATCGGGAGGGGGTCGAGGAAGCCGTCCCCGCCGGCCGCGATCCGCTCGGCCGCGAGGGCGGCCAGCGCGGCGGCGGACTGGTGCTCGGGGCCGCGAGCGTCGGGGAAGGCGTCCGGGTAGAGCAGGGCGCCCGCGCCGACGACGGGGAGTCCGGCGAGTTGGTCGGCGATGTCGGCGGGCCGGTCGACGGAGGCGTCGGTGACCCGGGTGCGGGCGTCGTCGTAGCGCGCCCAGTAGACCTCCTTGCGGCGGGCGTCCGTCGCCACCGCGAAGGGTCCCTCGATGCCGGAGGCGTACGCGAGGCCGTCCAGCGTGCACAGGCCGTGCACGGGGACGCCGCCGAGCGCGGACGCGAAGGTCGTGGCGGTGACGAGCCCGACCCGGAGGCCGGTGTACGGGCCCGGGCCGACGCCGACGACGATCCCGGTCACCGCGTCGAGCGCGGTCCCGGCCTCCTTGAGGACCCGGTCGACGGCGGGGAGCAGCAGTTCCCCGTGGCGGCGGGCGTCGACGCCGGTCGACTCGGCGACGACGGCCGCGCCGTCGTGGAGGGCGACGGTGACGGCGGGGGTGGCGGTATCCATGGCGAGCAACAGCACGCGAACAGCCTACGGCGCCACGAGCGGGCGATGCGGCGCGCGGCCGTTCGGGGACCCGGCTGCTACCGTCAGGCGCGATAGCTCGATCAGGCTCGGCACGTACGTACGAAGAGGTGGAGACGGTGGCAAGGAGCAGCTCGGGATTCGTGGCCGGGCTCACCGCGGCGGCCGTCGCCGTGGTCGCCTTCCTCGCCTACCAGGCGTCGGCGAGCGTGCCGGCGGACCTCGCGGAGCAGCCGCGGACGCCGGGCACGGTCGCGCCGTCGGCCTCGGCGTCGGCCGGGGCGACGAAGCCGGCGAAGAACCCGCTGGCGGTGCCGGCGGCCTCGGGCACGGGCGAGCGCGTGGTGTACGCGCTGAAGGACCGCCGGGTGTGGCTGGTCGACGAGAAGAACAAGGCGGTCCGCACCTTCACGGTGGCGCCGAGCACGGTCTCCCCGGAGCCGGGGGCGTACGCGGTGACCTCCCGGTCGGGTTCGGTGACCGGCTCCGACGGGGTGCAGATCGAACACGTGGTGCGCTTCGCGAGCGTGGACGGCGTGACGGTCGGCTTCAGCGCGGCGGTGGACGGCTCGATGCCGTCGGCGGACCCGACGAAGAAGACCGGCGGCATCCGGATGAAGCGGGCGGACGGCGACGCGATGTGGACCTTCGCGTCGATCGGCGCGAAGGTCGTCGTCGTCTCCTGACGCCCCTCCCCCACCGCCCGTACGGGTTACGCGGCCTCGTCCCGGAGCTCCGGGTCGGGGCCGGTCTCGTCCGCGGCCGGCGCGAGGGCGGGCCGCGGCGGGGTCGAGACGGCGCTGGCCGCGGCGCAGGAGGCCAGCAGCTCGCTCATCGAGACGCGCTCCTCGGCGGTGCGGTCGTCGCGCTCCGGCATCTGCGTCGCCATGCATGCCTCCCGTAGGTTAGGTTCACCTAACCAGCTCGTGCCTCCATGTCACCACGGCGCGGAGCGGCTGCGCAACATTTTCCCGACATGCTGTCGGAACCTACGTACGTTCAGAGCAGCGCGAGGTCCTCGTCGGCCCAGCGTCCGCCGATGCCGCGCAGCACCACCGTGCGCCGGTCGTCGTCGGTGTCGCCGGTGACGCGGTGGATGAGCACGTGCAGCCGGTCGTCGGTCAGCTCCTCGACCTTGCCGTCGCCCCACTCCACGACCACCACGGACTCGGGCAGCGAGACGTCGAGGTCCAGGTCCTCCATCTCGTCGAGCCCGCCGCCGAGCCGGTAGGCGTCCACGTGCACCAGGGCCGGGCCGCCGGTCAGCGACGGGTGGACGCGGGCGATGACGAAGGTCGGCGAGGTGACCGCGCCGCGCACGCCCAGGCCCTCGCCGAGGCCGCGGGTCAGCGTGGTCTTCCCGGCGCCCAGCTCGCCGGTCAGCATGACGAGGTCGCCGGCCCGGAGGAGTTTCGCGAGGCGGCGGCCGATCTCCCGCATCTGCTCGGGGGAGTCGACGGACAGGGTGGCGCCGGAGACGGGCGGGTGCGCTGCTTCCATGCCGCCAACCTATCCGTTGTCCGGCCCCTCCCCGGCCCTGGCCAGCAGGGCGGCGAGCGCCGCGGTGACGGCGTCGGGGCGCTCCAGCATCACCAGGTGGCCGGCGTCGGGGACGACGACCAGCTCGCTGCCGGGCAGCTCGGCCGCGATGGCCTCGGTGTGCGAGGCGGGGGTGACGAGGTCCTGGTCGCCGGCGAGGGCCAGCGCGGGCCGACCCCGGAAGGCGGCGAGGGCGGCGAGCTCGTCGTGCGCGCCGAAGGCCGGGTAGAACTCCGCGACCACGTCGACCGGGACGGACTCGATCATCCGCTCGGCGAAGCGGACGACGGCCGGGTCCACGTCCTTCGAGGCGAAGGAGTACTTCTTCACCAGCCCGGCGAAGAGGTCGGCGGTGGCCCGGCGCCCCTTCTCGACCAGCTCGGCCTGGGAGCCGAGGGCCCGCAGCATCCCCGGCAGGACCCGGCGGACCGCGTTGACGCCGGCGAGCGGCAGTCCGTACGAGACCTCCTCCAGGCGGCCCGGGGAGGTGCCGACGAAGGCGACCCCGGCGACCCGGTCCCGGATCAGCTCCGGGTGGCGGTCGGCCAGCGCCATGACGGTCATGCCGCCCATCGAGTGCCCGACGAGGACGAGCGGCCCCTCGGGCGCGGCGGCGTCGACGACGGCCTTCAGGTCGCGGCCGAGCCGGTCGATGGTGACCGGCTCCCGCGCGCCGCGGCCCGAGCGGCCGTGCCCGCGCTGGTCCCAGAAGACGGCGCGGACCCGGCCGCGCAGGGCGGCGCGCTGGTAGTGCCAGGAGTCCTGGCTGAGGCAGAAGCCGTGCGAGAAGACGACGGTGACCGGGCTCGCCGCGGCCTCGTCGGCCTCGTCGACCTCGTACGCGAGGACGGTGCCGTCGTCGGCGAGCGCCCGGCCGGGGGTGCCGCGGAGGGTGCCGTACGGGCCGGTGGCGTCCAGGGCGAGCCGGGCCTTCTGGCGTACCGAGCGGCCCACCGTGAGCCGTTCGATCGCCACTCCGGCCGCCGCGCCGGCGGCGAGCACGCCTATCGCGGCGCCGGCGATCCCCGCGCGCCGCCAGCCCCCGCCCCCGCTCGTCTCCCCCACGCCGGGCTACTCCCCCACGTACACGCGCGGCACCCGCGCGCCGATCCGGGTCACGATCTCGTACGCGATGGTGTCGGCGGCCTCCGCCCAGTCCTGGGCCGTCGGCTCGCCGCGCTCGCCGGAGCCGAAGAGGACGGCCTCGGTGCCGGGGGCGGGCCGGTCGCCGCCGAGGTCGACCACGAACTGGTCCATGGCGACCCGCCCGGCGACCGTGCGGACCGTGCCGTCGACCAGGACCGGGCCGCGCCCCGAGGCGTGCCGGGGGACGCCGTCGGCGTAGCCCACCGGGATCAGGCCGAGGGTGGTCTCGCCGCCGGTGACGTAGTGGTGCCCGTAGGAGACGCCGTGGCCGGGCGGGACCTCCTTCACCAGGGCGACGCTCGCCTTCAGCGACATCACCGGGCGCAGGCCGAGCTCGGCGGAGGTGCCGAGTTCGGGCGCGGGCGAGACGCCGTACATCGCGATGCCGGGGCGGACCAGGTCGAAGTGGGCCTCGGGCAGGGTGAGCGTGGCGGGCGAGTTGGCGATGTGCCGGACCTCGGGCTCGACGCCGGCCTTCTCGGCGTAGTCGAGCATCGAGCGGAAGACCTCCAGCTGGGCGGCGATCGACGGGTGGCCGGGCTCGTCCGCGCAGGCGAAGTGGGACCAGAGGCCGGTGACCTTGACGAGGCCCGCCTTCTCCGCCTTCAGGGCCTCGGCGACGAGGGCCGGCCAGTCGGCCGGCTGGCAGCCGTTGCGGCCGAGGCCGGTGTCGGCCTTGAGCTGGATGCGGGCGGTGCCGCCGGTGCGGCGGGCGGCGGCGGTGACCTCGTCGAGGGCCCACCGGCCGCTGACCGCCATGTCGAGGCCGGCCTCGATGCCCTCGTCCCACGGGTCGCCGGGCGTCCACAGCCAGCACAGGACCGGGACGCCGGTGATCCCGGCGGCGCGCAGGGCCAGCGCCTCCTGCGGGGTGGCCGTGCCGAGCCACTCCGCGCCCGCGTCGAGGGCGGCGCGGGCGCAGCGCTCGGCGCCGTGTCCGTACGCGTCGGCCTTGACCACGGCCATCACGCGGACGTGGGGGGCGACGCGGGCGCGCAGCGCGCGGACGTTGGCGCGCAGCGCCCCGAGGTCGATCTCGGCGCGGGCCCGTCGGGGCGGGAGTGCTGTCTCAGTCATCGCGCCCAGTCTCTCAGGTGGTCACAGCCCCGGCCGCTTGCCCCAGATGTAGACCCGGTCACCCTTGCGGAGGACGGACCAGAGCTTCTCGGCGTTCCGGTAGCTCAGGTTCACGCAGCCGCGGCTTCCGGTGGGGGTGGCGATCGCCCCGTAGACGCCGTGGAACGCCTGGCCGCCGTCGAAGAACTGGGAGAACGGCATCGGCGTGTCGTAGATGGTCGACCAGTGGTCCTTGTGGCGCCAGTAGACGGAGTGCCAGCCGGTGCGGGTGCGGTAGCCGGCCCGGCCGCTGCGGATGTTGACCACGGGGTACGTGATCTTCTTGCCCTTCTGCACCCACATCAGCTCGCGGTCCAGGTCGACGCAGGCGACCGGGTAGGTGCGGACGGGGCACTTCTTGGCGGCGTTGGGGTTCTTGCGGGCGGCGAGGAGTTCGGCGCGGGCCCAGGTGACGGGGCCCGCGTAGCCGTTGGCGGGCTTGATCTTCTGCGCGGTCTGGAAGGCGCGGATGGCCCGGCAGTCGGCGGCGGACTGCTTCCCGTCGGCCTTGAGCTTCAGCAGCCGCTCGACCTGGCGCTGGTAGAGCCCGGTCGAGGCGGTGCAGGCGGCCTTGACCGCGCCGCGCGGGAGGTACTCGACGAGTTCGTCGACCTCCTCCTCCGGTTCGGGGACGGGGAACTCGCCGTCGGGGGTGGTCGGCGGCAGGACCTGGTCGGGGGTGTCCATGGGGTACTCGGGGCGCCCGGCGCCGGCGATCCCGGGGACGAGCGCGTCGGACGCGGGATCGGCGGCGGATTCGGCTGCGGATTCGGGCGCGGGGCCGGGCGGTGTGGGGTCGGGCTCGTCCCCGTGCGCGGGGGCGGTGCCGGCCAGGAGGGCGGCGGCGAGCAACGGCGGCAGGATGCGGCTTCTCCATCTGGTCACCGGTCCATCCGAACCCGCCCCGGACCGGCCCGGCACGCGCTGACCCCCGGGCGGAGCAGCCGAGTTGGGCCGACCGTGGGCGTGGCGGGGTCAGGGCTCCCGGACGTCCTGCCAGGCGGCGCGGAGGGAGTCGGCGACCTCGGTGGCGGTGATCGGGCCGGTGCCGGCGGCGGCCCGGCGGGCGGCGAGGCCGTGCAGGTAGGCGGCGCAGGAGGCGGCGTCGACGGGGTCGAGGCCGCCGGCGAGGAGGGAGCCGGCCAGGCCGGAGAGGACGTCGCCGGAGCCGGCGGTGGCGAGCCAGGGGGTGCCGGTGGGGTTGACCCGGACCGGGCCGGTGCCGCCGGGCCCGCAGACCAGGGTGGTGGAGCCCTTGAGGAGGACGGTGGCGCCGTAGCGGGCGGCGAGTTCGCGGACGGCGGCGAGCCGGCCGGCCTCCACGGCCGCCCGTTCGGTGCCGAGCAGGGCGGCCGCCTCGCCGGCGTGCGGGGTGAGCAGGGTGGGCGCGGTCCGTCCGCGCACGGCCTCCGGGTCGAGGGCGCGCAGGCCGTCGGCGTCGACCAGGACGGGCACGTCGGAGGCGAGCACCTCGGCGACCGCGACCGCGGCGCCGGGCCCGTCGCCGAGCCCCGGTCCGACGGCCCACGCCTGGACGCGGCCGGCCTTCTCCGGCGGCCCCGAGTGCACCAGGGTCTCCGGGTGGGCGGCGATCACCGCCTCGCGCGCGGGGCCGACGTACCGGACGGCCCCGGCGCCGCCGCGCAGGGCGCCGGCGACGGCGAGGACGGCGGCCCCGGGGTAGCGGGCGGAGCCGGCGACGACGCCGAGGACGCCGCGCCGGTACTTGTCGCTCTCGGCGCCGGGCGCGGGCAGCATCCGGGCGACGTCCTGGTGCTGGAGCGCCTCGGCGTCGGGGACGGACGGGAGGGTGGCGGCGAGCCCGATGTCGACGAGCCGCAGGGCGCCCGCGTACTCCCGGGCGGGGTCGACGAGCAGGCCGGGCTTGTACGTGCCGAAGGTGACGGTCGCGTCGGCGCGCAGGGCCTCCCCGGCGACCTCGCCGGTGTCGGCGTCGACGCCGCTGGGCAGGTCGACGGCGACCACGACCGCGTCGGAGCCGCGCGCGGCCCGGGCGACGGGGACGGCCTCGGGGCGCAGTCCGCCGCGCCCGCCGATGCCGGTGATGCCGTCGAGGACGAGGTCGGCGGCGGCCAGCGCCTCGTACGGGTCCTCGGTGACGCGTCCGCCGGCCGCCCGGAGCGCGGCGAGTCCGGCGCCGTGGGCGCGGGGGCCGAGCAGCACGGCGGTGACGCCGGCGCCGCGCCGGGCGAGCCGGGCTCCTGCGTAGAGGGCGTCGCCGCCGTTGTCGCCGGTGCCGACGAGGAGGACGACCCGGGAGCCGTACACCCGGCCCTTGCCGAGCAGCGAGCAGCAGGCGGCGGCGAGTCCGGCGGCGGCCCGCTGCATCAGCGTGCCCTCGGGCAGCCCCGCCATGAGTGCGGCCTCGGCGGCCCGGACGGTCTCCACGTGGTGAGCGGTGCGCATGGTCAGCAGTCTGCCCCAGGGGCGGGGCCGGTGCCCGGGGGCTCCCGAGCGGCGGCCGGAAAGGGCGGGTCGGCCCGCCCCGGGGAGGCCGGCTCCGTGACGCGCACCCGCCCCCGTGCCGGGGAAGCGCCCCGAACGCCCCGACGGGCACGGAACGGGGCCCGGCACCGCCGCCTCCCCGCGGCCGGGTCCCGCTCTCGTCCGCGGGCGCCTCAGCCCTCGGCGATCACCACCGCCGAGGCGACGCCCGCGTCATGGCTCAGCGAGACGTGCCAGTGCCGCACGCCCAGCTCGGCCGCGCGGGCCGCCACCGTGCCGCGCACCCGGATCCGGGGCTGGCCGGTGGACTCGGCGTACACCTCGGCGTCCGTCCAGTGCAGGTTGCCGGGCGAGCCGAGCGCCTTCGCCAGCGCCTCCTTGGCGGCGAAGCGCACCGCGAGGGAGGCCGGGCCCCGGCGCTCGCCGCTCGGCAGCAGCAGCTCGGCCTCCACGAAGAGGCGCTCGATCAGCGCCGGCGTCCGCTCCAGCGACGCGGCGAAGCGGTCGATCTCCGCCACGTCGATCCCCACCCCGATGATCATCTGTCTTCCCTCACTCCACCGTCACGGACTTGGCCAGGTTGCGCGGCTGGTCCACCTCGTTGCCCCGGGCGGTGGCCAGCTCGCAGGCGAAGACCTGCAGCGGCACCGTCGAGACGAGCGGCTGGAGCAGCGTGGGCGTGGCCGGGACGCGGACCAGGTGGTCGGCGAAGGGGACGACGGCCTCGTCGCCCTCCTCGGCGATCACGATGGTCCGGGCGCCCCGGGCCCGGATCTCCTGGATGTTGGAGACGATCTTGTCGTGGAGGACCGAGCGCCCCTTCGGCGAGGGCACCACGACGACGACCGGCAGGTCCTCCTCGATGAGGGCGATCGGCCCGTGCTTCAGCTCGCCGGCCGCGAAGCCCTCGGCGTGCATGTACGCCAGCTCCTTCAGCTTCAGCGCGCCCTCCAGGGCGACCGGGTAGCCGACGTGCCGGCCGAGGAAGAGGATCGTGTCCTTGTGGGCGAGGGAGCGGGCGAGGGCCCGGACGGGCTCCATCGTCTCCAGGACCCGCTCGACCTCCTCGCCGATCCGGGCGAGCTCGCGGACGACGGCGTGGATCTCGTCGCCCCACTTGGTGCCGCGGACCTGGCCCAGGTAGAGGGCGAGGAGGTAGCAGGCCACCAGCTGCGTCAGGAACGCCTTCGTGGAGGCGACGGCGACCTCGGGCCCCGCGTGGGTGTACAGCACGGCGTCCGACTCGCGCGGGATCGTCGAGCCGTTGGTGTTGCAGACGGCGAGGACCTTGGCGCCCTGCTCGCGGGCGTGCCGCAGCGCCATCAGGGTGTCCATGGTCTCGCCGGACTGCGAGATGGCGATGACGAGCGTCCGCTGCCCGAGGATCGGGTCGCGGTAGCGGAACTCGCTGGCCAGCTCCACCTCGCACGGGATCCGGGTCCAGTGCTCGATGGCGTACTTGGCGATGAGACCGGCGTGGAAGGCGGTGCCGCAGGCGACGATGACGACCTTGTCGGCCTCGCGGAGCACCGCGTCGGGGATGCGCACCTCGTCGAGGGTGAGCCGCCCGGAGGCGTCGATCCGCCCGAGGAGGGTGTCGGCGACCGCCTTGGGCTGCTCGGCGATCTCCTTGAGCATGAAGTGGTCGTAGCCGCCCTTCTCGGCGGCGGAGGCGTCCCAGTCGACGTGGAAGGCCCGGACGTCGGCGGGCGCCCCGTCGAAGTCGGTGACGGTGACGCCGTCCCGGGTCAGCTCGACGACCTGGTCCTGGCCGAGCTCGATCGCGGACCGGGTGTGGGCGATGAAGGCGGAGACGTCGGAGGCGAGGAAGTTCTCGCCCTCGCCGACGCCGACGACGAGCGGCGAGTTGCGGCGGGCGCCGACGACGGCGTCGGGCTGGTCGGCGTGGACGGCGACCAGGGTGAAGGCCCCGTCGAGCCGCCGGCAGACCAGCCGCATGGCCTCGGCGAGGTCGCCGACGGACGAGAACTCCTCCGCCAGCAGATGGGCGACGACCTCGGTGTCGGTCTCGGAGAGGAGGGTGTGGCCGCGCTCGGCGAGCTCCTCGCGCAGGGCGGCGAAGTTCTCGATGATGCCGTTGTGCACGACGGCGACCCGGCCCGCGTTGTCGAGGTGCGGGTGGGCGTTGGCGTCGGTGGGGCCGCCGTGGGTGGCCCACCGGGTGTGCCCGATGCCGACGGAACCGCCGGCCAGCGGCCGGTCGACGAGCTCCTTCTCCAGGTTGACGAGCTTGCCCGCCTTCTTCGCGGCGGCGAGCCCGCCGTCCGCCAGCACGGCGACGCCGGCCGAGTCGTACCCCCGGTACTCCAGCCGCTTCAGCCCCGCGACGACCACATCAAGCGCCGACTGCCCGCCGACGTATCCCACGATTCCGCACATGGCGGCAGCCTACGGCCGAACCCCGCGCCGGGCCGGTACCCCGCACGGAGCGGGGCCGGCCGGCGTCAACCGTGCGGCACGTGACCCACCCCACGGCCCACGCGGCCCGGGAAGCCGGGACAATGGCGGGGTGATCACTTCGCCGCCACGAAGCGCCAACGGCAACGGAGCCGGAAGCGGAGGCCCCCGCAGGGGCGCCGAGCCGACCCCGTACGTCGACCTCACCCGCGCCGAGTGGAGCGCCCTGCGCGACAAGACCCCGCTCCCCCTCACCGCCGACGAGGTCGAGCAGCTGAAGGGACTCGGGGACGTCATCGACCTCGACGAGGTGCGGGACGTCTATCTGCCCCTCTCCCGGCTGCTGAACCTGTACGTGCAGGCCACCAGCGGCCTGCGGGGGGCGCTGAACACCTTCCTCGGGGAGAGCGGCGAGCAGCGCGGCACGCCGTTCGTCATAGGGGTGGCCGGGTCGGTCGCGGTCGGCAAGTCGACGGTGGCGCGCCTCCTCCAGGCGCTGCTGGCCCGCTGGCCCGAGCACCCTCGGGTGGAGCGGATCACCACCGACGGCTTCCTCTACCCGATGGCGGAGCTGAAGGCGCGCGGGCTGATGTCCCGGAAGGGCTTCCCCGAGTCGTACGACCGGCGGGCGCTGACCCGGTTCGTCGCCGACGTGAAGGCGGGCAAGGAGGAGGTCACCGCCCCGGTCTACTCGCACCTCATCTACGACCGGGTGCCGGGCGAGGAGCTGGTGGTGCGCCGGCCCGACATCCTGATCGTCGAGGGACTGAACGTGCTCCAGCCGGCGCTGCCCGGCAAGGACGGCCGGACCCGGGTGGGCCTGGCGGACTACTTCGACTTCTCGGTGTACGTGGACGCGCGGCCGGAGGACATCGAGGGCTGGTACCTCAACCGCTTCCGCAAGCTGCGGGAGACCGCCTTCCAGGACCCTTCCTCGTACTTCCGGCGGTGGACGCAGGTGTCCGAGGAGGAGGCCCTGGACTACGCCCGCACGATGTGGCGGACCGTCAACAAGGTGAACCTGCTGGAGAACGTGGCGCCGACGCGCGGCCGGGCGACGCTCGTCGTCCGCAAGGGCCCGGACCACAAGGTGCAGCGCCTCAGCCTCCGCAAGCTCTGACCTCCGTAAGCTCGGGGGATGTTGCATCTGCGGATGATCGTGCCCCCGGACCGCACGGAGGCGGTGACCGAACTGATCGGGTCGACGGTCGGCACCACCCATGTGGTGGTGCTGCCGGGAGCGGCCCTCGACCCGTCCGGTGACGTCGTGATGTGCGACGTCGCCCGCGAGGCGGGGGACGAACTCCTGCACGGGCTCCGGGAGCTGAAGCTCGATCAGGACGGCTCGATCGCGGTCGAGAACATCGACCTGTCGATGTCGGAGCGGGCCGACGCGGCCGAGGAGGACGCCCCCGGCGAGGGCGCGGACGCGGTGCTCTGGGAGCAGTTGGCGACCGCGACCCACGAGGAGTCGACGCTCTCCTTCACCTATCTCGCCTTCATGCTGCTGGCGACGATGATCGCGGCCTGCGGTGTGGTGCTGGACAACGCGATCCTGATCGTGGGCGCGATGGCGGTCGGCCCGGAGTTCGGGCCGCTCGCCGGGGTGTGCACGGCGATCGTGCAGCGGGCCCCGCGGCTGGCGGCGCGCTCGCTGATGGCGCTGCTCGTCGGCTTCCTGGCGGCGATCGCGGTCACGACGCTGTTCAGCCTGCTGATGGACTGGCTGGGCCTGTTCAGCAAGGCGCAGCTGGACGCGGAGCGGCCGCAGACCGCGTTCATCTGGCAGCCGGACCCGTTCTCCTTCGTGGTGGCGCTGCTCGCGGGCGCGGCCGGCACCCTGTCGCTGACCTCGTCGAAGGCGGGCGCCCTGGTGGGCGTGGCGATCTCGGTGACGACCGTGCCGGCGGCGGCGAACGCGGCGGTGGCGCTGAGCTACGGCGAGGTCGGCCAGACCTGGGGCTCGGTGCAGCAGCTGCTGCTCAACCTGCTGGGCATCATGCTGTCGGGCACCCTGACCCTGCTGCTCCAGAAGTGGCTGTGGGAGACCCAGCGGGGCAAGCTGCGGCGCCGACTGCGCCGGGGCTGAACCCGCCGGGGACACGGGGGGTACGGGAAGGGCCCCCCCCCCCCCGCCGGCGCCGGGCCCCGCCCCGCAAACCCCGCCCACCGAACCCC
>NZ_JBHYKM010000026.1:43853-46800 GCF_042741435.1 Streptomyces sp. NPDC058955
GTAGGGGGGGGCGCCGCGGGGGGGGGGGCTGCCCCCGGGGGGGCGGGGGGGGTTTTGGGTGGGGCCCCGCCGCCCGGTGGTGGGCGGGGCCCTTCCCGTATCCCTCGGACGCTCTAGCCGAGCGCGGACTTCACGACGTCGGCGAGGCGCTGCGCGACCGAGCGGGCCTGCTCGATGTCGGCGGCCTCGACCATGACGCGGACCAGCGGCTCGGTGCCGGAGGAGCGGAGCAGCACCCGGCCGGTGGTGCCCAGCTCGCGCTCGGCGTCGGCGACGGCGGCGGCCAGCTCGCCGGAGGTGGAGACGCGGGACTTGTCGACGTCCTTCACGTTGATGAGGATCTGCGGCAGCCGCTCCATGACGGAGGCCAGCTCCGCGAGGGACTTGCCGGTGGCGGCGACCCGGGCGGCCAGCATGAGGCCGGTGAGGGTGCCGTCGCCGGTGGTGGCGTGGTCGAGCACGATGACGTGCCCGGACTGCTCGCCGCCGAGGGCGAAGCCGTGCTCCTTCATGGACTCCAGGACGTAGCGGTCGCCGACCGCGGTCTGGACGAGGGTGAGGCCCTCGCGCTCCATGGCGAGCTTGAAGCCCAGGTTGGACATGACGGTGGCGACGACGGTGTCGCCGCGCAGGGTGCCGGCCTCGCGCATGGCGAGGGAGAGCACGGCGAGGATCTGGTCGCCGTCCACCTCCTCGCCGGTGTGGTCGACGGCGAGGCAGCGGTCGGCGTCGCCGTCGTGGGCGATGCCGAAGTCGGCGCCGTGCTCGACGACGGCGGCCTTGAGCAGCCCCAGGTGGGTGGAGCCGCAGCCGTCGTTGATGTTGAGGCCGTCGGGGGCGGCGCCGATGGTGACGACCTGGGCGCCGGCCCGGGTGAACGCCTCGGGCGAGACGCGGGCGGCGGCGCCGTGGGCCTCGTCGAGGACGATCTTCAGGCCGTCGAGGCGGTTCGGCAGCACGGAGAGGAGGTGGGAGACATAGGTCTCGAAGCCCTCGTCGTAGTCGCGGACGCGGCCGACGCCGGCACCGGTCGGGCGGTCCCAGGGGGCGCCGGTGCGGTGCTCCTCGTAGACGGCCTCGATCTTGTCCTCCAGGTCGTCGGCGAGCTTGTGGCCGCCGCGGGCGAAGAACTTGATGCCGTTGTCGGGCATGGCGTTGTGGCTCGCGGAGAGCATCACGCCGAGGTCGGCGCCGAGGACGCCGGTGAGGTGGGCGACGGCCGGGGTCGGCAGGACGCCGACGCGCAGGACGTCGACGCCGGCGCTGGCGAGACCGGCGACGACGGCCGCCTCCAGGAACTCTCCGGACGCGCGCGGGTCACGCCCGACCACGGCGGTCGGCCGATGGCCCTCGAAGGTCCCCGCCTCGGCGAGCACGTGCGCCGCCGCGACCGACAGGCCGAGCGCGAGCTCCGCCGTCAGGTCCGCGTTGGCAACGCCGCGTACGCCGTCGGTGCCGAAGAGTCGTCCCACAGCTGTCCTCCGAAAATGCGTGCCCAAGGGTGAAAAAGATCCCGGTGAAAGGTCCGGGGTGAAAGAGGTTAAGAAAAAACGTACGCCCCGACGGCACGCGCAGTGCGCCGGGGCGTACGTACAAGCAGTGCGAGCAGGCGATTAACGCTTGCTGTACTGCGGAGCCTTGCGGGCCTTCTTGAGACCGGCCTTCTTCCGCTCGACCGCGCGGTCGTCACGGGAGAGGAAGCCGGCCTTCTTCAGCGCCGGGCGGTTGTTCTCGACGTCGGCCTCGTTCAGGGCGCGGGCGACACCGAGACGCAGGGCACCGGCCTGGCCGGAGACACCGCCACCCGCGATGCGGGCGATGACGTCGTAGCGGTTGTCGAGCTCGAGCACCTTGAAGGGCTCGTTGACTTCCTGCTGGTGCACCTTGTTCGGGAAGTAGTCCTCGAGCGTACGCCCGTTGATCTTCCACTTGCCGGTGCCCGGGACGATCCGGACGCGGGCGATGGCGTTCTTGCGACGGCCCAGGCCGGCGGCCGGCTGCGGGTCGCCGAAGCGGGACGCGAGGGACTCGGAGGTGTAGTCACCCTCGACGATCTCGGTCTCGGTGGTGTACTCCTCGACGCCCTCGAACTCGTCGATGGGGGTCTCGGGGGTGGTCTCGGCCACGATGCTCCTCAGATTTCTTTCGTTCTTAGGGGGTGTGGCCGGAACTACTGCGCGACCTGGGTGATCTCGAACGGGACCGGCTGCTGGGCAGCGTGCGGGTGGTTCTCGCCCGCGTAGACCTTCAGCTTCGAGAGCATCTGACGGCCCAGGGAGTTCTTGGGGATCATGCCCTTGATGGCCTTCTCGACGGCCTTCTCGGGGTTCTTGTCCAGAAGCTCGTCGTAGCGGACGGAGCGCAGACCACCCGGGTAGCCGGAGTGGCGGTACGCCATCTTCTGGGTCTTCTTGTTGCCGGACAGGTGGACCTTGTCGGCGTTGATGATGATGACGAAGTCGCCCATGTCCATGTGGGGGGCGTAGACCGGCTTGTGCTTGCCTCGCAGGAGGTTCGCAGCCGTCGTCGCCAGACGGCCCAGGACGATGTCCTGCGCGTCGATGATGTGCCACTGGCGAGTGACATCGCCGGGCTTGGGGCTGTACGTACGCACTTCGTAGCCTTCGCTTCTTCAGTGGATGGAGTCCAGACACACCTGAAGCGATCATGCAGCTGGGGCCTGCACTGCCGGGACGACGCCCGTATGCGAGCCACTGGTAACTGCTCCAGGGAACCGCGCAAGGCCTCTCCGCGTGAGAACGACGAAGCCAATACGCATAACAAACCAGAAGCGTACCCGCGCCCCCTGGCCGGGGTCAAAACGCGCCGAGCACCCCACGAACCGTCACCCCTCGTCGTACGCCGCCCGCGCCGCCGCCACCTCCTCGATGTGACCGTCCGCCCACTCCTTCACCGCCGCCACCACCGGCAGCAGCGAGACCCCCAG
>NZ_JBHYKM010000026.1:46900-74379 GCF_042741435.1 Streptomyces sp. NPDC058955
CGGGGTCAGGGCGTAGTCCACCCGCACCGGCACCGACGCGGTCACCGTCCGGCTGACCAGGCCGTCACGCTCCAGGGCACGGAGGGTCTGGGTCAGCAGCCCCCCTGCCCGACGCCGCCCTCGCACGGCTCGGCCCCGGGGGGCCTCCCCGGCTTCGGCCGGCTGCGCCGGACTCCGTCCGCCGACCGTCACCCGTCGTACGCCGCCCGCGCCGCCGCCACCTCCTCGATGTGACCGTCCGCCCACTCCTTCACCGCCGCCACCACCGGCAGCAGCGAGACCCCCAGCGGGGTCAGGGCGTAGTCCACCCGCACCGGCACCGACGCGGTCACCGTCCGGCTGACCAGGCCGTCACGCTCCAGGGCACGGAGGGTCTGGGTCAACATCTTCTGGCTGACGCCGGCGATCTTGCGGTGCAGTTCGGCGTAGCGGCGGGGGCCGTCCGCGAGGGCGTTCAGGACGAGGGTGACCCACTTGTCGGCGATGCGGTCGAGGAGCTGCCGGGCGGGGCACTCGGCGAGATACGCGTCATAGGCGCGGCGCGCCTCCGCGCGGCGCTCGTCGGCGGTCCGGGTGGGCATGGGCGCTCTCCTCCGGGTGCGGTACGCACTTCCAGGTGCCTGCTTCCCGTCGGAGAGTAGCGCTCCCTAGGTTCGTGGGAGCAGTCACCGCCCTCACGGAAGGCCCACCGCCATGCGCGCACTCGTCCTCGACTCCTTCGGCGGCCCCGAGGTGCTGCGGATCGCCGAGGTGCCCGTCCCCGCCACCGGGCCCGGCCAGGTCCGCGTGCGGGTCACGGCCTCCACCGTCCACCCGGTGGACCTCGCCACCCGTTCCGGCGTCCTCGCCGAGGCCGGGCTGATGAGCGGCGGGGGCCGCACCGGGCTCGGCTGGGACGTGGCCGGGGTGGTCGAGGAGACCGGCCCCGGCGTCACCTCGGTCCGCCCCGGCGACCCGGTCATCGGCATGAACGACCGGCTCGACGTGGCCCTCGGCACCCAGGCCGAACACGTCGTCCTGGACGCCCACGCGGTGGCCCCGGCGCCCGCCGGACTCGACCCGGTGGCCGCCGCGACCCTCCCGCTGGCCGGCCTGACCGCCCTCCAGGCCCTCGCCGCCCTCGCCCTGCCGGACGGCGAAACGCTCCTGGTCACGGGCGCGGCGGGCGCGGTCGGCGGTTACGCGGTGCAGCTGGCCGCCGCGCGCGGCCTGCGGGTGGTGGCGACGGCCCGCGCCGCCGACGAGCCGTTCGTACGCGGGCTGGGCGCCGCGCACTTCGTCGCCGCGGGCCCGGGCAGGCTCGGCGAGGCGGTCCGGGCCCTGGTCCCCGGCGGGGTGGCGGGCGCGCTGGACGCCGCCGTCCTGGGCGCGGCGGCGCTGGACGCGGTCCGCACCGGCGGCGCCTTCGCCGCCCTGGTCGCGGGCGGCGCCCCGTACCCCCTGCGGGGCATCCGGGTCGCCCCGGTCTGGGTCCGCGCGGACCGGGCGGACCTGACCCGCCTGGCGGCGCTGGCCGAGGCCGGCGCCCTCACCACCCGTGTGGCGGACGCCCTCCCCCTGACGGCGGCGGCCGAAGCCCACCGCCGCCTGGCCGAGGGCGGCCTCCGAGGCCGCCTGGTCCTGCTTCCGTGACCCCCGTGACCCGTGACCCGTGACCCGGTCCCCCGGGGTCAGCGCGCCCGCTCCACCCGCCGCTCGTCCCACACCGGCTCGGTGGACTCGCGGACGACGCCGTCCGAGCCGAAGACCAGGTAGCGGTCGAAGCTCTTCGCGAACCAGCGGTCGTGGGTGACGGCGAGGACCGTGCCCTCGTAGGACTCCAGGCCGTCCTGGAGGGCCTCGGCGGACTCCAGGTCCAGGTTGTCCGTGGGCTCGTCGAGGAGCAGCGCGGTCGTGCCGGCCAGCTCCAGGAGGAGGATCTGGAAGCGGGCCTGCTGGCCGCCGGAGAGCTTGTCGAAGGGCTGGTCGCCCTGCCGCTCCAGTTCGTACCGGCGCAGCATCGACATCGCCGCGCCCCGGTCCTTGGCGTGCTCGGTCCACAGGATGTCGACGAGCGGGCGGCCGGCCAGCTCGGGGTGGGCGTGGGTCTGGGCGAAGTGCCCGGGGACGACCCGCGCGCCCAGCTTCCACGTACCGGTGTGGGCCACCGACTCGTCCCCGGCGAGCAGCCGCAGGAAGTGGGACTTGCCGGAGCCGTTCGAGCCGAGGACGCCGACCCGCTCCCCGTAGAAGATCTCCAGGGAGAAGGGCTTCATCAGGCCGGTCAGTTCGAGGTTCTCGCAGGTCACCGCGCGGACACCGGTCCGGCCGCCGCGCAGCCGCATCCGGATGTCCTGCTCGCGCGGCGGCTCCGGCGGCGGGCCGGCCTCCTCGAACTTCCGCAGCCGGGTCTGGGCGGCGGCGTACCGGGACGCCATCTCGTGGCTGACCGCGGCCGCCTGCCGCAGGTTGACGACCAGCTTCTTCAGCTGCGCGTGCTTCTCCTCCCAGCGCCGCTTCAGCTCCTCGAAGCGGGCGAACCGCTCCCGCCGCGCCTCGTGGAAGGTGTCGAAGCCGCCGCCGTGCACCCACACGTCGGAGCCGGCCGCGCCGGGCTCCACCGCGATGATCTTCTGCGCGGCGCGGGAGAGCAGCTCCCGGTCGTGGGAGATGAAGAGCACGGTCTTGCGGGTCTCCCGCAGCCGCTCCTCCAGCCACCGCTTGCCGGGGACGTCCAGGTAGTTGTCCGGCTCGTCGAGGAGCAGCACCTCGTCGGTGCCGCGCAGCAGCGACTCCAGGACGAGCCGCTTCTGCTCGCCGCCGGACAGCGTCCGCACCTGACGGAACTGCGCCTTGTCGTACGGCACGCCCAGCGCGGCCGTGGTGCAGATGTCCCACAGCGTCTCGGCCTCGTACCCCTGCACCTCCGCCCAGTCGGCGAGGGCCTGCGCGTACCGCATCTGCGCGGCCTCGTCGTCGACGGTCATGATCAGGTGCTCGGCCGCGTCGACGGCCTTCGCGGCCTCCCGGATCCGCGGGTGCGCCACGGAGACCAGCAGGTCGCGGACGGTCGACTCGTCCCGTACGGAGCCGATGAACTGCGGCATCACGCCGAGCCCGCCGCTGACGGTGACGGAGCCGCCGTGCGGCTGGAGGTCTCCCGCGATCATCCGCAGGAGGGTGGTCTTGCCGGCGCCGTTGGCCCCGACGAGCGCGACGACGGCGCCCTCCCCCACCCTGAAGGAGGCGTCCCCGAGCAGGACCCTCCCGTCGGGAAGGTAGTACTCCAGATGCGCGGCCTCGACATGTCCCATGGGGTGCATTGTCACCGCCCGCGTCCGCTTCCCCCAAGCGGTTTAGGATGCGCGGCATGAGCTTTGGGGGACCGCAGTGGCCGCAGGAGCCGCAGCAGCAGGGGCAGCAGGGGTACGGACAGCAGCACGGGTACGGGTACCCGCAGCAGCCGGGGCCGTACGGGCAGCCGCAGCAGCCGGCGTACGGACAGCAGCCGTGGCAGCAGCAGCCGGACCCCTTCGCCGGCGGGCAGGGCGGCGACGGCACCCCTGACTGGGGCGCCCTCGCGGACGCCTCCGCGGCCGGCAGCCGCCGCAAGCGCCGCCTGCTGATCGCGGGCGGCGTCCTCGCCACGGTGGCGGTGGGCGCGCTCGTCGCGGCCGCCGTGGTGGCGACGAACAAGAAGAACGACGAGGCCAAGACCGGCGGCCCGACCCCGACGGGCCCGGTCGCCACGACGACCTCCCCCACCCCCGCGCCGACCTTCTCCTCCGTGGCCCCGCCGCCCCCGCCGGACCCGAAGGACTACATCACCGATCCGAAGAAGGACAAGGCGCCGCTGACGACCGACGGGCTCTACCCGGGCACGAAGCTCACCATGTTCGGCCGCCCCTACAAGAAGGGCGCCACCTCCGCGACGAAGAACTGCGCCGCGGTCACCACGGGCGGCCTCGGCCCGGTCCTCCAGAAGAACGGCTGCGAGCGCGTGCTGCGCGCCACCTACGTCAAGGACGGGGTGGCGATCACCGTCGGCGTCGCCGTCTTCCCCTCCGAGAAGGCCGCGCTGGCCGCGAAGAAGCAGGCCACCGGCGGCATCGCGCCGCTCGCCGGCAAGGGCGTCGGCACCTTCTGCCACGCCACCGTCTGCCTCCGCCGCGCCAACTCGGTCGGCCGGTACGCCTACTTCACCCAGGCCGGCTTCGCGAACGGCACCAAGGTCACCACGAAGGACAAGCCGGTCTTCCAGGCCAGTGACGACCTGGGCACCTTCGTCTTCAACCAGATCTACGCCCGCGGCAAGAGCCAGGCGAACGCGGCGGCGGCCGCCTCGGCCCCGCCGCGCTAGCTCCCGGCGGGTCCGGCCGGACCGGAGCGCTCAGCAGCAGCCGGCGACGCCCGGCAGGGTGCGCTTGTTGCGGGCCTCGCGGCTGCGGGCGGCGAGCTGGTCGTCCGCCGGGTAGCCGACCTCTTCGAGGGTGAGGCCGTGCGGGCGGACGACGTGGACCGCGGAGTCGCGGACGCCGGCGGCGAGCACCTTGCCCGGCCAGTCCACCGGCCGGTGTCCGTCGCCGACGAAGAGCAGCGCGCCGACGAGCGAGCGGACCATGTTGTGGCAGAAGGCGTCGGCCTTGACCGTGGCCTCCAGGATGCCGTCGGGCCGCCGCTCCCAGCGCAGCGTCTGGAGCGTGCGGATGGTGGTCGCGCCCTCGCGCTTCTTGCAGTACGCGGCGAAGTCGTGCTCGCCGACCAGCGCGGCGGCCGCCTCGTTCATGGCGTCCATGTCGAGGGTCCAGTCGTGCCACAGGACGTGCCCGCGCAGCAGCGGGTCGACGCCGCCGGGGTGGTCGGTGACCCGGTACGCGTACCGCCGCCAGATCGCCGAGAAGCGGGCGTTGAACCCCGCGGGGGCCTCGGTGAGGCTCCACACCCGCACGTCGTGCGGGAGTCGCCCCGCGAGCCGCCGCAGCAGCTTCTCGCGGTGCTCCTGCCACAGCTCCTCGGGCAAGTCCACGTGCGCGACCTGACCGCGCGCGTGCACCCCGGCGTCGGTCCGGCCGGCGACGGTCAGCTCGTACGTCTCCGAGGACCGCGTCACGGTCTTCAGCGCGTCCTCGATCTCGCCCTGCACGGTCCGCTGCCCCCGGGCCTGCTTGGCCCACCCGGAGAAGTCGCGGCCGTCGTAGGAAAGGTCCAGCCGTACCCGTACGAACCCGGGCTGCACGTCATCACTCACCAGGAAATCCTCTCAGACACACGGGAACGGGCCCGCACCCCAGGGGGTACGGGCCCGTTCCGTGAGAAACGTCGGAAGAACGCTTACGCGTCCTTCGCCTCGTCCTCGGTCGCCTCGACCGCGGCGGCCTCGTCGGCCTCCTTGACGGCGCGCTTGGTGGCGGCCTCGGCCTCGGCGACGGTCGCCTTCTTGGCGATCTCGCCCTCGACGAGCTCGATCACGGCCATCGGGGCGTTGTCGCCACGACGGTTGCCGATCTTCGTGATGCGGGTGTAACCACCCGGACGCTCCGAGTAGCGCGGGGCGATCTCGGTGAAGAGGGTGTGGACGATGCCCTTGTCGGTGATCGTCTGCAGCACCAGGCGACGGTTGTGGATGTCGCCCTTCTTCGCCTTGGTGATCAGGCGCTCGGCGACGGGACGCAGACGGCGGGCCTTGGCCTCGGTCGTCGTGATGCGGCCGTGCTCGAACAGCGACTTCGCCAGGTTGGCGAGGAGCAGCTTCTCGTGAGCGGCGGAACCGCCGAGGCGGGCACCCTTCGCGGGACGCGGCATGGTGTTTCTCCTTGTGATCTGCACCGGCCGTATGAGGTACCGGTGTCAGTATCCGAGCAGGCGGTTACCTGTCGGAGACCGGGGCTTGCGCCCCGGAGGGGGCGCGGGGAACTGCGCGATCAAGCACAGCGCACCCGCGCCCAGGTACGGACCGTGAGGCCCGAGCTCTTAGTACTGCTCGGTCTCGACGAACCCGGCGTCCGCGTCGTCGTCGGCGCCGAAGGCGTCGGCCGCGGCGGTCGGGTCGAATCCGGGCGGGCTGTCCTTGAGCGCGAGGCCCATGCCGGCCAGCTTCGCCTTGACCTCGTCGATCGACTTCGCACCGAAGTTGCGGATGTCGAGCAGGTCGGCCTCGGAGCGCGCCACGAGCTCACCCACGGAGTGGATGCCCTCACGCTTGAGGCAGTTGTAGGAGCGGACCGTGAGCTCCAGCTCCTCGATCGGCAGCGCGAGGTCGGCGGCGAGGGCGGCGTCCGTCGGGGACGGGCCCATGTCGATGCCCTCGGCGTCGATGTTCAGCTCGCGGGCGAGACCGAACAGCTCGACCAGGGTCTTGCCGGCGGACGCCATGGCGTCGCGCGGGCGCATGGCCTGCTTGGTCTCGACGTCGACGATGAGCTTGTCGAAGTCGGTGCGCTGCTCGACTCGGGTCGCCTCGACCTTGTAGGTGACCTTGAGAACCGGCGAGTAGATGGAGTCGACCGGGATACGGCCGATCTCCTGGCCCACCTGCTTGTTCTGGACGGCGGAGACGTAGCCGCGACCGCGCTCGACGGTCAGCTCCATCTCCAGCTTGCCCTTGGCGTTCAGGGTCGCCAGGACGAGGTCGGGGTTGTGCACCTCGACACCGGCCGGGGGCGCGATGTCGGCGGCGGTGACCAGACCCGGGCCCTGCTTGCGCAGGTACATCACGACCGGCTCGTCGTGCTCCGAGGAGACGACCAGCTGCTTGATGTTGAGGATGAGGTCGGTGACGTCCTCCTTGACGCCCGGCACGGTGGTGAACTCGTGCAGGACACCGTCGATGCGGATGCTGGTGACAGCGGCACCCGGGATCGAGGAGAGGAGGGTACGGCGGAGGGAGTTGCCGAGGGTGTAGCCGAAGCCCGGCTCCAGCGGCTCGATGACGAACCGGGAGCGGAACTCGTCGACGACCTCTTCGGTCAGCGACGGACGCTGAGCGATCAGCATGTCTGTGATTCCTTCGGTCGTGGACGCCCACTATTTGACGCCCGACGGGGTGTTGCGGCACTGCGTACTGCAAGGGTACGGGCGGTACGTCCCGTGAGGGGACGCACCGCCCGAAAAGTCCTGCTCAAGCAGCCCGTGCGTCAGACGCGGCGGCGCTTGGGGGGACGGCAGCCGTTGTGCGGCGTGGGGGTGACGTCCTGGATCGAGCCGACCTCGAGGCCGGTGGCCTGGAGGGAGCGGATCGCGGTCTCACGGCCGGAGCCGGGACCCTTGACGAAGACGTCGACCTTGCGCATGCCGTGCTCCTGCGCGCGGCGGGCGGCCGACTCGGCGGCCATCTGCGCGGCGAAGGGGGTGGACTTGCGCGAGCCCTTGAAGCCGACGTGGCCTGCGGAGGCCCAGGAGATCACGTTGCCCGAGGGGTCCGTGATCGAGACGATCGTGTTGTTGAACGTGCTCTTGATGTGCGCGTGGCCGTGAGCGACGTTCTTCTTTTCCTTGCGGCGCACCTTCTTGGCAGCGCCCTGACGACCCTTGGGGGGCATCTCTTACTCCTACGGGAGGTGGTCGGTCCTACAGCGAAGACCGCTTGGTCAAGCGTCCGCTGAGGACTACTTCTTGCCCGGCTTCTTCTTGCCGGCGATGGCGCGACGCGGGCCCTTGCGGGTACGAGCGTTCGTGCTGGTGCGCTGACCGCGGACGGGCAGGCCACGACGGTGGCGAAGGCCCTGGTAGCAGCCGATCTCGACCTTGCGGCGGATGTCGGCGGCGATCTCGCGGCGGAGGTCACCCTCGGTCTGGAGGTTGGCGTCCACGTACTCGCGGATCTTGACGAGGTCTTCCTCGGCAAGATCGCGGACACGGGTGGACGGGTTCACGCCGGTCGCGGCGAGAATCTCCTCGGACCGGGTACGCCCGATACCGAAGACGTAGGTGAGTGCGACCACCACGCGCTTCTCGCGCGGGATGTCAACACCGGAAACGCGTGCCATTCAATGGCTCCTGTGTTCTCGGGGGTCTGCTGCAGAACCGTTCCCGGCTGCCGTATGAGGTACAGATCGGGTCCCCGGCCCCCGCCGGAGGTGCCGTCAGCCGTGGATCACGGCCGGACGGGCTCTGCGTATGTACGTATTGCTATGCGTCGCGCGAAGAACTGCGAGATGCAGGTTCGGTCGGCGTGCGTCAGCCCTGGCGCTGCTTGTGGCGCAGGTTGTCGCAGATGACCATGACCCGGCCGTGACGGCGGATCACCTTGCACTTGTCGCAGATCTTCTTGACGCTCGGCTTGACCTTCATGGGATGTGAGGTTCTCCGGGTCAGTGCCACCACCCGCGCGCGGAGGCGGGGTGCGGGCAAGATCTACTTGTACCGGTAGACGATCCGGCCACGCGTCAGGTCGTACGGAGACAGCTCCACGACGACCCGGTCGTCCGGGAGGATACGGATGTAGTGCATCCGCATCTTGCCGGAGATGTGCGCGAGGACCTTGTGACCGTTCTGGAGCTCCACCTTGAACATGGCGTTCGGCAGGGACTCGATCACGGTGCCCTCGATCTCGATGGCACCTTGCTTCTTGGCCACGCTTCGCCCTTCGAATCGGCTACCTTGATCGACTCTCACTCCCCGGTGCGGACACACGGGTACACGAGAGCCGACGCATCAGTCTACGCCAGGCCCCTGGAAAAGACGAATCCGGGGAGTTTGCCCAACGTGGAAGATCATTACGCCGCCGGTCTCCCGGCGGTTACGCCAGCGGGTCCGGAGCCGCGGTGACGCCCAGCTCCGCCAGCTTGGCCTTGCCGCCGTCCACGGCGGTGAGGACCAGGGGGCCCTCCTCCGTCAGCGCCACGCTGTGCTCCCAGTGGGAGGACCAGGTGCCGTCGGTGGAGACGACCGTCCAGTCGTCCGCGAGGACCTCCGTGTGCGGGGTGCCGAGGGAGACCATCGGCTCGATCGCCAGGCAGAAGCCGGGGACCAGCTTCGGGCCCTTGCCGCGCTTGCGGGAGACGTAGTTCAGCAGGTGCGGGTCCATGTGCATCTCGGTGCCGATGCCGTGGCCGCCGTAGTCCTCGACGATGCCGTACTTGCCCAGGCTGTGGTCGCCGACGGCCGGCCGCGGCTGGCGCTTGATGTACGACTCGATCGCCTTCGAGATGTCGACCAGGCGCGCACCCACCCGCATCGCCGCGATGCCGGCCCACATCGACTCCTCGGTCACCCGGGAGAGCTCGATCAGCTCCGGCGCGTGACCGGTGCCGACGAAGGCGGTGTACGCGGCGTCGCCGTGCCAGCCGTCCACGATCGCGCCGGCGTCGATCGAGATGATGTCGCCGTCCTTGAGGACGGTCTTCTCGTCGGGGATGCCGTGGACCACGACCTCGTTGACCGAGGTGCAGATGGTCGCGGGGAAGCCGCCGTACCCGAGGAAGTTCGACTTCGCCCCGTGGTCGGCGATCACCTTGCGCGCGACCTCGTCCAGGTCCTTCGTCGTGGCGCCCGGCACGGCCGCCTCGCGGGTCGCCGCGTGGATGGCGGCGACGACCAGCCCCGCCTCGCGCATCTTCGCGATCTGCTCCGGGGTCTTGATCTGCACCATCGTGGGCGGGGCCTTTCCATCGAGTACGGGGAACAGAACAACGATACGGCCGCGGCGCCCGTCAGGGGCACCGCGGCCGTACCGCGTGAGCGTGGGGTTACTTCTTCAGCGCGTCCATCGCACGCGCCGTGACCTCGTCCACCTTGCCGAGCGCGGAGATCGTCGCGACCAGGTTCTGCGCCCGGTAGTAGTCGATGATCGGCTCGGTCTCCGTGTGGTAGACCTCCAGGCGGGTGCGGACGGTCTCCTCGGAGTCGTCCGCGCGCTGGTAGAGCTCGCCACCGCAGGTGTCGCACACGCCCTCGGTCTTCGGGGCGTTGTACGTCACGTGGAACACGTGCGAGGAGTCGTTGCGGCAGATGCGGCGACCCGCGATCCGCTTCACGACCTCGTCCTCGGGGACCTCAAGGTCCAGGACCGCGTCCAGCTCGATGCCACCGGCCTTGAGGAAGGCGTCCAGGGCCTCGGCCTGGACCACGTTCCGCGGGAATCCGTCGAGCAGGAAGCCGCCCTCGGCGTCCGCCTGGCGCATGCGGTCCTCGGCCATCCCGATCGTCACGGAGTCCGGCACGAGCTGGCCGGCCTTCATGAACGACTGCGCCTCTACGCCCAACGGCGTGCCCTGCGAGATGTTGGCACGGAACAGGTCGCCCGTAGAGATGTGCGGGATGCCCAGGTTCTTGGCGAGGTACGCAGCCTGCGTGCCCTTGCCCGCACCGGGCGGTCCGACGAGGACGATTCGCATCAGCGGAGGAACCCTTCGTAATTGCGCTGCTGGAGCTGGCTCTCGATCTGCTTCACGGTCTCCAGCCCCACACCCACGATGATGAGGATGCTCGTCCCGCCGAACGGGAAGTTGGCATTGGCACCGCCGAAGCCTGCCAACGCCATCGTCGGCACAAGAGCGATCAGACCCAAGTACAGCGAGCCCGGCCAAGTGATCCTGTTGAGCACGTAGCTCAGGTACTCGGCAGTAGGTCGACCAGCCCGGATACCCGGGATGAAGCCACCATACTTCTTCATGTTGTCGGCGACTTCCTCGGGGTTGAACGAGATCGCCACGTAGAAGAAGGCGAAGAACACGATCAGGAGGAAGTACGTGGCGATGTAATACGGGTGGTCACCCTTGACGAAGTGGGCTTCGATCCAGGTCTTCCAGCCCGCGGTGCTGTTCGAGAACTGCGCGATCAGCGCCGGGATGTAGAGCAGCGACGAGGCGAAGATGACAGGAATCACACCTGCCTGGTTCACCTTCAACGGGATGTAAGTGGACGTACCGCCGTACGACCTGCGGCCGATCATCCGCTTCGCGTACTGCACCGGGATGCGGCGCTGGGCCTGCTCGACGAAGACGACGAGGGCCACCATCACGAAGCCGATGAGGATGACGGTGCCGAACTCGATCCAGCCCTGGGCGAGCTTGCCGCTCTCCTTGATGGCCCACAGGGCGCCCGGGAAGCCGGCGGCGATCGAGATGAACATCAGGATCGACATGCCGTTGCCGATGCCGCGGTCGGTGATGAGCTCACCGAGCCACATGACGATGGCGGTGCCCGCGGTCATGGTGATGACCATGGTGGCGATGGTGAAGATCGAGGGGTCCGGGACGACCTGGTCGGCCACGCTGCAGCCGCTGAAGAGGGCACCGCTCTTGGCGGTGGCCACGAGACCCGTGCCCTGGAGGATCGCCAGCGCGATCGTCAGGTAGCGGGTGTACTGCGTGATCTTCGCCGTACCGCTCTGGCCCTCCTTCTTGAGGGCTTCCAGGCGCGGGATCACGACGGTGAGCAACTGCAGGATGATGCTCGCCGTGATGTACGGCATGATGCCGAGCGCGAAGATGGTGATCTGCAGCAGTGCGCCGCCACTGAACATGTTCACCAGGCCGAACAGGCTGTTGTTGCCCTCGCTCGCCTGGTCCACGCACATCTGGACGGCCTCGTACTTGACGCCGGGGACGGGGATGTGGGCCCCCAGGCGGTACAGCACGATGATCGCCAGCGTGAAGAGCAGCTTCTTGCGCAGGTCGGGCGTCTTGAACGCCCGGGCGAAGCCGGTGAGCACGGTGCCTCCTGCGACCCCCGCGCTATGCGTCAGAGGTGACGGTCTTGAGATTCGATAAGGACTGATAGAGATCGGTCCCGGCTCCGGCGGCCTATACCGCATGAGCATGGACGGTGCACGCCACCTTACCGGCGACCATGCCCCCCTAGGAACGACCAACCGGGGATGCCCCTTTTGGGAGGCATCCCCGGTCGGATGTTCAGGCCATCGAGTCGTCTCAGACGAGCTCGGTGACGGTGCCGCCGGCGGCGGCGATCTTCTCCTTGGCGGAGCCGGAGACGGCGTCGACCGTCACCTGCAGCGCCACGGAGACCTCGCCGGTGCCGAGCACCTTGACGAGCTGGTTCTTACGAACCGCACCCTTGGCGACCAGGTCGGCCACCGTGACCTCGCCACCCTGCGGGTAGAGCGCGGCCAGCTTGTCCAGGTTCACGACCTGGTACTCGGTGCGGAACGGGTTCTTGAAGCCCTTGAGCTTCGGGAGGCGCATGTGGAGGGGCATCTGCCCACCCTCGAAGCGCTCCGGAACCTGGTAGCGGGCCTTGGTGCCCTTGGTACCACGACCGGCCGTCTTACCCTTCGACGCCTCACCACGACCCACACGGGTCTTGGCGGTCTTGGCGCCCGGGGCGGGACGGAGGTTGTGGATCTTGAGCGGGTTGTTCTCCGCCATGATCAGTCGACCTCCTCAACCGTCACGAGGTGGCGGACGGTGTGCACCATGCCGCGGAACTCGGGGCGGTCCTCCTTGACGACCACGTCGTTCAGGCGCTTGAGCCCGAGCGAACGCAGCGTGTCGCGGTGGTTCTGCTTGCTGCCGATGTACGACTTCGTCTGCGTGATCTTGAGGCGAGCCATTACGCACCCGCTCCCGCACGCGCACGAAGCAGAGCCGCGGGGGCGACGTCCTCGAGCGGCAGACCACGGCGAGCCGCGATCTCCTCGGGACGCTGCAGGCCCTTCAGGGCCTCCACGGTCGCGTGCACGATGTTGATCGCGTTGTCGGAGCCGAGCGACTTCGACAGGATGTCGTGAACGCCGGCGCACTCGAGAACGGCGCGCACCGGGCCACCGGCGATCACACCGGTACCGGGGGAAGCCGGCTTGAGCAGGACGACGCCCGCAGCCTTCTCGCCCTGGATCGGGTGGGGGATGGTGCCCTGGATGCGGGGGACCTTGAAGAAGTGCTTCTTGGCCTCCTCAACACCCTTGGCGATGGCGGCCGGCACCTCCTTGGCCTTGCCGTAACCGACACCCACGGTGCCGTCACCGTCACCCACCACGACGAGCGCGGTGAAGCTGAAGCGACGACCACCCTTGACAACCTTGGCGACGCGGTTGATCGCGACTACGCGCTCAACGTACGCGGTCTTCTCGGCGGCGGCAGCGCCACCGTCGCGGCCCTTCCGGTCCCGCCGCTCGCCGCCACCGGCACCGCTGCCGCGGCGCTGGGGTCCAGCCATTGGAATACCTCTCTCTGTTACGTCCGTTAGTCCCGGAACCGGGGCTTAGAACTTCAGCCCGGCTTCGCGGGCGGCGTCAGCCAGAGCGGCAATGCGCCCGGCGTACCTGTTGCCACCACGGTCGAACACGACGGCCTCGACACCGGCGGCCTTGGCGCGCTCGGCGACCAGGGCGCCGACCTGCTGGGCCTGCGAGGACTTCGAGCCCTCGCCACCGCGGATCGAAGCGTCCAGGTGGGACGCCGACGCGACGGTGTGACCCTTGAGGTCGTCGATGACCTGCGCGGTGATACCGCGGTTCGAACGCGTCACGACGAGGCGCGGACGCTCCGCCGTACCCGACACGTTCTTGCGGATGCGCAGGTGACGGCGCGCCTTCGCGGCGCGCTTGTAAGCGTCGCCCTTGGCGATCTTGACACCGTATGCCATGGCTTACTTACCAGCCTTTCCGACCTTGCGGCGGATGACCTCGCCCGCGTACTTGACGCCCTTGGCCTTGTACGGGTCGGGCTTCCGCAGCTTGCGGATGTTCGCGGCGACCTCGCCGACCTTCTGCTTGTCGATGCCCTCGACCGAGAACTTGGTCGGCGACTCGACCTTGAAGGAGATGCCCTCGGGGGCCTCCACCAGGATCGGGTGGCTGTAGCCGAGCTGGAACTCCAGGCCGGAGCCCTTCGCGGCCACGCGGTAACCGACACCGCTGATCTCGAGCGCCTTGACGTACCCCTGGGTCACACCGGTGATCATGTTGGCCACCAGCGTGCGGGACAGGCCGTGGAGGGCCTTGTTCTGACGCTCGTCGTTCGGACGGGTGACGTTGAGAACGCCGTCCTCGCCCTTAACGATCTCGATCGGCGCGGCGACGGTGTGCGTCAGCGAGCCCTTCGAGCCCTTGACGGTGACCGTGCGGCCCTCGATGGTGACGTCCACGCCGGCGGGAACCGTGATGGGGAGCTTGCCGATTCGCGACATTGCTATTCCTCCGTTCCCGACTACCAGACGTAGGCGAGGACTTCCCCACCCACGCCCTTCTTCTGCGCCTGCTGGCCGGTCAGGAGACCGTGGGACGTGGAGATGATCGCCACGCCCAGGCCGCCGAGGACCTTCGGCAGGTTGGTGGACTTCGCGTAAACCCGGAGGCCCGGCTTCGAGATCCGCTTGATGCCCGCGATGGAGCGCTCACGGTTCGGACCGAACTTGAGGTCGATGACGAGGTTCTTGCCGACCTCGGCGTCCTCGACCTTCCAGCCCGTGATGAAGCCCTCCTGCTGGAGGATTTCCGCGATGTGAGACTTGATCTTGCTGTGCGGCATCGTCACGGTGTCGTGGTACGCCGAGTTCGCGTTACGCAGACGCGTGAGCATGTCTGCGATCGGATCAGTCATGGTCATGAATTGGCCTTCGGCCTCTCTCGCCGGGGTTTCCTGGTGCACCATCCCTCTCCCCGATCCGAGACGGGGCGGGTGCGGTGCGGTGGACCTACGGCGTAGTAAGTCGTACGGGCGGCGGACGCCCAACCCCACTAGCCTAAGCCATGCGGGACCGGGAGTCCGCCAACCCAATGCCTACCGAGAGACTCCGGTCATTCACCAACGCCCAAAGGGCGAGGGGGAATTACCAGGAGCTCTTGGTCACGCCCGGCAGCTCGCCACGGTGAGCCATCTCACGGAGGCACACGCGGCAGAGGCCGAACTTGCGGTACACGGAGTGGGGGCGGCCGCAGCGCTGGCAGCGGGTGTACGCGCGCACACCGAACTTGGGCTTGCGGGCAGCCTTCGCGATGAGAGCCTTCTTCGCCATCTCGCTTACGCCTCCTTGAACGGGAAGCCGAGGTGACGGAGAAGCGCACGGCCCTCGTCGTCGTTGGTCGCCGTGGTGACCACGGTGATGTCCATACCCCGGGTACGGTCGATCTTGTCCTGGTCGATCTCGTGGAACATGACCTGCTCCGTGAGACCGAAGGTGTAGTTGCCACGGCCGTCGAACTGCTTCGGGGACAGGCCGCGGAAGTCGCGGATGCGCGGCAGCGCGAGCGACAGGGTGCGGTCCAGGAACTCCCACATGCGGTCGCCACGGAGCGTGACGTGGGCACCGATCGGCTGGCCCTCACGCAGCTTGAACTGCGCGATGGACTTGCGGGCCTTGGTGACGGCCGGCTTCTGACCGGTGATCGTGGTGAGGTCGCGGATCGCGCCCTCGATCAGCTTCGAGTCACGGGCGGCGTCGCCGACACCCATGTTGACCACGATCTTCACGAGGCCGGGGATCTGCATGACGTTCTCGTACTTGAACTCGTCACGCAGCTTGCCCGCGATCTCCTCGCGGTACTTCGTCTTGAGACGCGGAGTGGTGGTAGCCATCAGATGTCCTCACCCGTCCGCTTGGCAACGCGGATCTTGTTGCCCTCGTCGTCGAAGCGGTAACCCACACGCGTGACGACCTTCTTGCCGTCCTTCTCCACGACCAGCTGGACGTTGGAGACGTGGACCGGAGCCTCGGTGGTCACGATGCCGCCGGCCTGGTTCGGGCCGGCCTTCGTGTGCTTCTTGACCCGGTTGACACCCTCGACGAGGACGCGGGACTCGGCGGGGTAGGCCGCGATGACCTTGCCCTGCTTGCCCTTGTCCTTGCCGGTGATGACCTGGACCAGGTCGCCCTTCTTGATCTTCATGCTTACAGCACCTCCGGCGCGAGCGAGATGATCTTCATGAACTTCTTCTCGCGCAGCTCACGGCCGACCGGGCCGAAGATACGGGTGCCACGAGGGTCGCCGTCGTTCTTCAGAATGACGGCGGCGTTCTCGTCGAAGCGGATGTACGAGCCGTCCTGGCGACGGCGCTCCTTGACGGTGCGAACGATGACGGCCTTGACGACGTCACCCTTCTTCACGTTGCCACCGGGGATCGCGTCCTTGACGGTGGCGACGATGACGTCACCGATGCCCGCGTAGCGGCGACCCGAACCACCGAGAACACGGATGCAAAGGATCTCCTTGGCACCAGTGTTGTCGGCGACGCGAAGTCGCGACTCCTGCTGGATCACGTCTATCTCCTGATTGTCTGCCGGTTCCCGGCAGGGGCACCGGAGTGCCCCTGCCGAGCCTGGCGGAACTGTTCCTAGGGGGTCCCCCTAGGAGGGATTACTTGGCCTTCTCGAGGATCTCGACGACGCGCCAGTGCTTCGTCGACGACAGCTTCCGGGTCTCCATCAGGAGGACGCGGTCGCCGATGCCGGCAGCGTTCTGCTCGTCGTGAGCCTTGAGCTTGTTCGTACGGCGGATGACCTTGCCGTACAGCGCGTGCTTGACGCGGTCCTCGACGGCGACGACGACGGTCTTGTCCATCTTGTCGCTGACGACCAGGCCCTCGCGGACCTTGCGAGCGTTGCGCTCGGTCTTCTCAGTCACGTTGCTCTCGCTCATCAGGCGTTCTCCACCGTCTCAATGCCGAGCTCACGCTCACGCATGAGGGTGTAGATCCGGGCGATGTCCTTACGGACCGCCCGCAGACGGCCGTGGTTCTCGAGCTGACCCGTCGCCGCCTGGAAGCGGAGGTTGAACAGCTCTTCCTTGGCCTCGCGGAGCTTGGCCACAAGCTCCTCGTTGCCCAGCTCGCGCAGCTCGGACGCCTTGGTACCGGCCGACATCACAGCTCACCTGCCTCGCGCTTAACGATCTTGCACTTCATCGGCAGCTTGTGAGCCGCACGAGTCAGAGCCTCACGCGCGATCTTCTCGTTCGGGTAGGACAGCTCGAACATCACCCGACCGGGCTTGACGTTCGCGATCCACCACTCCGGCGAACCCTTACCGGAACCCATGCGGGTCTCGGCAGGCTTCTTCGTGAGCGGGCGGTCCGGGTAGATGTTGATCCAGACCTTGCCGCCACGCTTGATGTGGCGGGTCATCGCGATACGCGCGGCCTCGATCTGGCGGTTGGTCACGTAGGCCGGGGTGAGGGCCTGAATGCCGTACTCGCCGAACGCAACCTGCGTGCCACCCTTGGACATGCCATTGCGCTTCGGGTGGTGCTGCTTGCGGTGCTTGACCCTACGGGGGATCAGCATTTCGGTCAGGCCTCCGTTCCGGTGCTCTCGGCAGCCGGAGCGGCGGCGGCCTCGGCCTTGGGGGCCTCGGCAGCGGGAGCCTGCTGCGGCTTGCGACCGCGACCGCCACGCTCGCCACCGCGGCCACCGCGGCCGGCCGGGCGGTCAGCACCGCCACGGGCCGGACGGTTGCCGGCGCGGGCGGCGGCGTTCTCGGCGCGGACCTCGGCGATGTTCTTGACGTCGCCCTTGTAGATCCAGACCTTCACGCCGATGCGGCCGAAGGTCGTCTTGGCCTCGAAGAAGCCGTACTCGACGTTCGCGCGGAGCGTGTGCAGCGGCACACGGCCCTCGCGGTAGAACTCCGAGCGGGACATCTCGGCGCCGCCGAGACGGCCACCACACTGGATCTTGATGCCCTTGGCGCCGGCCTTCATGGCGGACTGCATGCTCTTGCGCATGGCCCGACGGAAGGAGACGCGGGAGGAGAGCTGCTCGGCGACGGCCTGGGCCACGAGCTGAGCGTCGACCTCGGGGTTCTTGACCTCGAGGATGTTCAGCTGGACCTGCTTGCCGGTCAGCTTCTCCAGCTGGCCGCGGATCTTGTCGGCCTCGGCGCCACGGCGACCGATGACAATGCCCGGACGAGCGGTGTGGATGTCCACGCGGACACGGTCACGGGTGCGCTCGATCTCAACCTTCGAGATGCCGGCGCGCTCCATGCCGGACGTCAGCATCCGACGGATGGCGACGTCTTCCTTGACGTAGTCCTTGTACAGCTTGTCGGCGTACCAGCGGGACTTGAAGTCCGTGGTGATGCCGAGCCGGAACCCATGCGGGTTAACCTTCTGGCCCATTACCGGGTTCCTTCCTTGCTGCTGACGACCACGGTGATGTGGCTGGTCCGCTTGCGGATCCGGTAGGCACGGCCCTGGGCACGCGGACGGAACCGCTTCAGGGTCGGACCCTCGTCGACGAACGCCTCGCTGATGTACAGCGAAGAGGCGTCCGTGTGGTCGTAGTTGTGCGCGGCGTTGGCGATGGCGCTGTCGAGCACCTTGCCGACCGGCACGGAGGCTGCCTGCGGAGCGAATCGCAGAACAGCCTGAGCCTCCGTGGCATCCATGCCACGGATCAGGTCCACCACGCGGCGGGCCTTCATGGGCGTGACGCGGATGTACCGCGCCTGGGCCCTGGCTTCCATGGTTGTCCCTCTCAGTTACTTACGTGTCTGAATGCGATCCGCTACTAGCGGCGCTTCGACTTCCGGTCTTCCTTGACGTGACCCCGGAAGGTACGCGTCGGCGAGAACTCGCCGAGCTTGTGCCCGACCATCGACTCGGTGACGAACACCGGGACGTGGGTCTTGCCGTTGTGCACCGCGATCGTGTGCCCGAGCATCGCCGGGATGATCATGGAGCGACGGGACCAGGTCTTGATGACGTTCTTGGTACCGGCCTCGTTCTGAGCGTCCACCTTCTTGATGAGGTGGCCGTCGACGAAGGGTCCCTTCTTGAGACTGCGCGGCATCTAAACCCGCTCCTAGCGCTTCTTGTTCGTCTTGCGGCGGCGGACGATGTACTTGTTCGAAGCCTTCTTCGGCGAACGAGTACGACCCTCCTTCTGACCCCACGGGGAGACCGGGTGGCGACCACCGGAGGTCTTGCCCTCACCACCACCGTGCGGGTGGTCAACCGGGTTCATCGCCACACCGCGAACGGTCGGGCGGACGCCCAGCCAGCGCTTGCGGCCGGCCTTACCCCAGTTGATGTTCGACTGCTCGGCGTTGCCGACCTCGCCGATGGTGGCGCGGCAGCGGGCGTCGACCAGACGGATCTCGCCGGACGGCATGCGGAGGTGGGCCATGGTGCCCTCCTTCGCAAGCAGCTGCACGGAGGCACCCGCGGAGCGGGCGAACTTGGCGCCACCGCCGGGACGGAGCTCGATCGCGTGGATCGTGGTACCGACCGGGATGTTGCGGAGGGCCAGGTTGTTGCCGGGCTTGATGTCCGCGCCCGGGCCGTTCTCGACGCGGTCACCCTGCGTCAGACCCTTGGGAGCGATGATGTAGCGCTTCTCGCCGTCCGCGTAGTGGAGCAGCGCGATGCGCGCGGTGCGGTTGGGGTCGTACTCGATGTGAGCGACCTTGGCCGGCACGCCGTCCTTGTCGTGACGACGGAAGTCGATCACGCGGTAGGCACGCTTGTGGCCACCGCCCTGGTGACGGACGGTCACACGACCGGTGTTGTTACGGCCGCCCTTGCTGTGCAGGGGGCGGACCAGCGACTTCTCCGGCGTGGACCGCGTGATCTCGACGAAGTCGGCTACGGAGGAGCCACGACGGCCCGGCGTAGTCGGCTTGTACTTGCGGATACCCATTTCTCAGTCCTCGTCCGATATCGGACGACTCGACCGCCGTCAGGCGGTCGGGCCGCCGAAGATGTCGATTCGGTTGCCCTCGGCCAGGGTCACGATGGCGCGCTTGGTGTTGGCGCGCTTGCCGAAACCGGTGCGGGTGCGCTTGCGCTTGCCCTGACGGTTGATCGTGTTGACCCCGGTGACCTTGACCGAGAAGACCGCCTCGACGGCCTGCTTGATCTGGGTCTTGTTGGAGCCGGGCGCGACGATGAACGTGTACTTGTTCTCGTCGAGCAGGGCGTAGCTCTTCTCGGAGACGACCGGCTTGACGAGGACGTCGCGCGGGTCCGTGAAGGTCTTGCTGGTGATCTCGGCCATCAGGCGTCGTTCCCCTCGTTGTCGTCGGCCTTGGGGCCAGACACGAAGGACTCGAAGGCGGCCTGGGTGAAGACCACGTCGTCGGATCGCATCACGTCGTACGTGTTCAGCTGGCCCGGCTCCAGGATGTGCACCTGGGGCAGGTTGCGGGCGGACAGCCACGCGGCCTCGTCGGCACGCTCGGCGACCAGGAGCAGGTTCTTGCGCTCCGAGATCTTGCCGAACAGCGTCTTGGCGGCCTTGGTGGAGACAGCACCCTCGACCACGCCGGAGACGACGTGGATGCGGGAGTGGTTCGCCCGGTCGGAGAGGGCACCGCGGAGGGCGGCGGCCTTCATCTTCTTGGGGGTCCGCTGCGAGTAGTCACGCGGCACGGGACCGTGCACGACGCCACCACCGGCGAACTGCGGGGCGCGGGTCGAACCCTGACGGGCGCGGCCGGTGCCCTTCTGGCGGTACGGCTTCTTGCCACCACCGCGGACCTCGCCACGCGTCTTGGTCTTGTGGGTGCCCTGGCGGGCAGCCGCAAGCTGCGCGACGACGACCTGGTGGATCAGCGGGACGCTGATCTTGGCGTCGAAGATCTCGGCCGGGAGCTCGATGGTCCCCGCCTTGTCGCCGGCAGGCGACAGAATGTCAATGGTGCTCATATCCTCAGGCCCCCTTGGCCGCGGTGCGGACCAGGACGAGGCCGCCGTTCGGACCAGGAACCGCGCCCTTGATGAGCAGCAGGCCCTTCTCCGCGTCAACGGCGTGAACGGTCAGGTTCTGGGTGGTCACGCGCTCGTTGCCCATGCGGCCGGCCATGCGCATGCCCTTGAAGACGCGGCCCGGGGTGGCGCAGCCACCGATCGAACCGGGCTTGCGGTGCACGCGGTGGGCACCGTGGGAAGCCTTGCCACCACGGAAGTTGTGGCGCTTCATGGCACCGGCGAAGCCCTTGCCCTTGCTCTTGCCGGTCACGTCGACCTTGATGCCCGCCTCGAAGACCTCGGCGGTGATCTCCTGGCCGAGGGTGTACTCGCTGGCGTCAGCGGTACGGATCTCGACAAGGTGACGGCGCGGGGTGACGTCGGCCTTGGCGAAGTGGCCCTTGAGGGGCTTGTTCACCTTGCGCGGGTCGATCTCGCCGAAGGCGATCTGGACCGACTCGTAGCCGTCGACGTCGTTCGTACGCACCTGGGTCACGACATTCGGGCCGGCCTTGACGACGGTCACCGGGACGACCCGGTTGTTCTCGTCCCAGACCTGCGTCATGCCGAGCTTCTCGCCCAGGATGCCCTTGATGTTCTTAGCCATCTCGCGCGTCACCTCAGAGCTTGATCTCGATGTCGACGCCAGCCGGCAGGTCGAGACGCATCAGCGAGTCAACCGTCTTCGGCGTGGGGTCGAGGATGTCGATGAGGCGCTTGTGCGTGCGCATCTCGAAGTGCTCGCGCGAGTCCTTGTACTTGTGCGGCGACTTGATGACGCAGTACACGTTCTTCTCAGTGGGCAGCGGCACCGGGCCCGCGACCGACGCACCAGTGCGCGTCACCGTCTCGACGATCTTCTTCGCCGAGGAGTCGATGACCTCGTGGTCGTAGGCCTTGAGCCGGATGCGGATCTTCTGTCCCGCCATGGCTACTTCGTAGTCCTGTCTCTTTGTTAACGCCCTGGAACCCGGTCGGTTTGCGTTCATCCTCCGACCCACGCGGTCGGGCGTGTCGCACTCCCTCTACGAAGAAGTCCCGAAGGATTTCCCAACCAAGGGGGTGCGGGCCGAAGACCGCGGAACGGGGGTGAACACCCACCGGGCGCCTGGCTGGTACCCCGCTGACGCTTCCCGGAAGATTCCCGTACGTCCGCCCCTGAGAAGGGGCGACGAGTACTGTGGGACTCGCTTCCGGTCCTCCCGGCGGGAGGCGCGCAGCATCGGCACTCAACCGAGCAACCCCGCTAGTCTGCCATACGGCCCCTGCGGGCCGCCAATCGGGGTCGAAGACTGTACCCCACGTCACGTACGGGTACACGCACGGGGCGCACGGGCCCCCGTACGCGCCCCGCCGGCCCCGGTCCCGCCCCGGTCCCGCCGGCGCCCGCCCGCTCACCCCAGCCGGCGGCCCCGCTCCGTGAGGTGGCGCCGCTCCGGGGCGCTCGTCGTCCGTCGCGCCGCCTCCCGGTACGCCGCCGCGGCCGCCGCCGCCTCGCCGGACAGCTCCAGCAGATGGGCGCGGGTGGCGAGCAGCCGGTGGTGGCGGGCCAGCCGCTTGTCCTCCGCCAGCGTGTCGAGCAGCGCCAGACCGGCCGCCGGACCCTCGACCATGGCCACCGCCACCACCCGGTTCAGGGAGACCATCGGATTGGGGCCCGCCTGCTCCAGGAGGTCGTACAGGGCGAGGATCTGCGGCCAGTCGGTCGCCTCCGCCGACTCCGCCTCGTCGTGCACCGCCGCGATCGCCGCCTGGATCTGGTACGGCCCGACCCGCCCCTTCGGCAGCGTGCCGCTGATCAGGGCGACGCCCTCCGCGACCAGCGCCGCGTCCCAGCGGGACCGGTCCTGCTCCGCCAGCGGCACCAGCTCGCCGCGCGGCCCCGTGCGGGCCGGGCGGCGGGCGTCGGTCAGCAGCATCAGCGCCAGCAGGCCCGCCGTCTCGGTGTCCTCCGGGACGAGCCGGTGCAGCAGCCGGACCAGCCGGATCGCCTCCGACGACAGCTCGGGCGCGGTCAGCTCCTCGCCGCCGCTCGCCGTGTACCCCTCGTTGAAGACCAGGTACAGCACGTGCCGGACCTCGGCGAGCCGGGCGGTGCGGTCCTCGCCCTCCGGCAGCGCGAGGGCGTCCCCGGCCGCCCGGACGGTCTGCTTGGCGCGGCTGATCCGCTGCGCCATCGTCGCCTCCGGCACCAGGAACGCCGCCGCGATCTGCGCCGTGGTGAGACCGCCGACCGCGCGCAGGGTCAGCGCGATCCGGCTCGGCGGCGACAGGTCCCGGTGGCAGCAGAGGAAGAGCAGCGCGAGCGAGTCGTCCGCGTCCCCCTCCCCCGCCTCGTCCGCGGCGGGGGCGAGCAGCTCGGCCGCCGGGGTGGCCAGCGCGACCGTGTCCTCCCGGCGGCGCCGCGCGGCCTCGCTGCGCACCTGGTCGACGTACTTGCGCTGGGCGACGGTCAGCAGCCAGCCGCCCGGGCGCTCGGGCACGCCCTGTTCGGGCCACTGGCGGGCCGCCGCGATCAGCGCCTCCTGGACGGCGTCCTCGCAGCCGTAGAAGTCGCCGTGGCGGCGGACGAGCGCGCCGAGGACCCGCGGGGCGCTCGCCCGCAGCAGCTCCTCGACGCCGGCCGGCTCGCTCACACGTCCGCCGCGGACTCGTGCAGCACCGGCCACAGCTCCACCGGGTCCACGTCCGCGAAGGGCATGTCCGCGGCGATCGCCTGGGCCCGCTCCAGGGACTCGCAGTCCAGCAGGTAGAAGCTGGCCAGGTACTCCTTGGTCTCCAGGTAGGGCCCGTCGGTGACGGCCGGGGCGCCGCCCTCCCGGCGGACCAGCATCGCGGCGGCGGCGTCGGCGAGCCCGTAGGCGCCGAGCAGCTCGCCGGTCTCCCGGTACTTCCGGTTGAACGCCTCCTGGCGGGCGATCGCCTCCGGCCACGCCTCGGCGGGGAACGCGTCCCACTTGGCCTGGTTGCCGTAGATCATCGCGACGTACTTCATCCCGGGTGTCCTCCCCGTCCCCGCGCGCCCCTCCGGCGCGCTGTCACCCTACGGTCGGAGCCGCCGCGGCGCTCTCGACATGCCGGGATCCGTCAGATCACGCCCTGCGCCAGCATCGCGTCCGCGACCCGCTCGAAGCCCGCGATGTTGGCGCCGGTGACGTAGTCGCCGGGGGTGCCGTACCGCTCGGCGGTCTCGTGGCAGGTGCGGTGGATGTCCGTCATGATGCCCGCCAGCTCCTCCTCGACCCGGGCCGCCGACCAGGACGTACGGGAGTGGTTCTGGGCCATCTCCAGGGCGCTGACCGCGACGCCGCCGGCGTTGGCGGCCTTGCCGGGGCCGAAGGCGACGCCGGCCCGCTGGAGCAGGTGGACGGCGCCGGCGGTGGTGGGCATGTTGGCGCCCTCGGCGACCGCCTTCACGCCGTTGCGGACGAGCGCGGCGGCGTCGTCCTCGTCCAGCTCGTTCTGGGTCGCGGACGGCAGGGCGAGGTCGGCGGGGACCTCCCAGACCCGGCCGCCGGGCACGAAGCGGGCGGAGGCGCCGCGCCGCTCGGCGTAGTCGGCGACCCGGCCGCGCTCGACCTCCTTGACCTGCTTGAGCAGGGCGAGGTCGATGCCCTTGTCGTCGTAGACGTAGCCGCTGGAGTCGGAGCAGGTCAGCGGGTGGGCGCCGAGGGCGAGCAGCTTCTCGATGGTGTACAGGGCGACGTTCCCGGAGCCGGAGACGACGGCGCTCTGCCCCTCCAGGTCCTCGCCGCGCTCGCGGAGCATCGCGGCGGCGAAGAGGACGCTGCCGTAGCCGGTGGCCTCGGGGCGGATGGCGGAGCCGCCCCAGCCGGTGCCCTTGCCGGTGAGGACGCCGGCCTCCCAGCGGTTGGTGATCCGCCGGTACTGGCCGAAGAGGTAGCCGATCTCGCGGCCGCCGACGCCGATGTCGCCGGCGGGGACGTCGGTGTGCTCCCCCAGGTGCCGGTACAGCTCGGTCATGAAGGACTGGCAGAAGCGCATGACCTCGGCGTCGCTGCGGCCGTGCGGGTCGAAGTCGCTGCCGCCCTTGCCGCCGCCGATGCCGAGGCCGGTGAGGGCGTTCTTGAAGATCTGCTCGAAGCCGAGGAACTTGACGATGCCGAGGTTCACGGAGGGGTGGAAGCGCAGGCCGCCCTTGTAGGGGCCGAGCGCGCTGTTGAACTCGACGCGGAAGCCGCGGTTGACGTGCACGCGGCCCCGGTCGTCCTGCCACGGGACCCGGAAGACGATCTGCCGCTCGGGCTCGACGAGCCGCTCCAGCAGGCCGGGCTCGGCGTACTCGGGCCGGGCGGCGAGGACGGGCGCCAGGCTGTCGAGGACCTCGTGGACGGCCTGGTGGAACTCGGGCTGGGCCGGGTTGCGGTGCTCGATCTCGGCGCGCAGCGCGTCGAGCGCGGACCGGGCGGCGGTGGTCTCGGCGGTGGGACGGGACGGCACGGAGTACCCCCTTCTGGCACGGCGGTGCGCGCCAGGGAAGCGGTGCGGAGCTCGGCGCCGTTGCCGAGCGTTGACGGGCGGCGTCCTCGCGCGCCCCCGCACCTGTGGGACCGCCACCGGCCGCAGTGTTACATCCGTGTGAATGCAGGCACCAGTAAGCATTCCGGTCCGTCCCGGCATGCGAGACGACGGCCCCACCCCGTCGGGCGGGCAACCCCGGGCCCGCGCCGGCCGTCTAGCCAGGGACCGATCGTGGGGGAAGGGCCGTCCGCCGTGCACATACCGACCCGCCGTACGCTCCTGGCCACCGCCGTGGGCGCGGCGCTGACCGCGGGCTGTTCCGTGCCCGCCGCGCGCCGGGCCTCCCCGGCCCCGGACCCGGCGCCGGGCAAGCCGTTCGCGGGCGGGGAGCCGGGCCGGGCGCTGCTGCTCCAGATCGTGGCGCACCCGGACGACGACCTGTACTTCATGAACCCGGACGCGCAGCGGCTGCTCGACGCCAGGGTGCCGCTGGTCACGGTGTACGTGACGGCCGGCGAGCACACCGGCGTCAACCGGATCGAGGGCATGCCGAGGACGCCGCCGGACCGGGCCGCGTACTCCTCCGCCCGCCGGCAGGGGCTGCGGCAGAGCTACGCGGCGGCGCTGGGCCTGCCGCTGTTCGCGCCCTGGCGGCGGGAGGCGCTGGCGCTGGACGGCGGCCGGACGGCCGAGCGGGCGGTCCTGGCGCACGGCGGGCGCCGGGTGGAGCTGGTCTTCCTGGACCTGCCGATGCACACCCCGCGGCGGTACGCGGCGCTGCCCGCGCTCTGGGAGGACCGGGCCCTGGAGCTGTACGCGCACCGCTCGGCCGGCTCGCCGGTGACGCGGCCGGGGCCGTACGACCACGACGGTCTGGTGGCGGCCCTGACCGGGCTGCTGCGCCGCTACCGGCCCACGGTGGTGCACACCCTCGACCCGGACCCGGACGTGCAGCCCGGCGACGAGGCGACCCGCCGCCGGAACTCCGAGCAGCCGGGCTTCTCGGACCACGGGGACCACACGGCGGCGGCCTGCTTCGGCTGGGCGGCGCTGGTCCGCTGGGTGGCCGAGGAGACCCGCGCCGGGGCTCCGGTCCCGGTCTTCACGGCGACCGCCTTCCGCGGCTACTACAACCGGCACTGGCCGAAGAACCTGCCGCCCGCCGTGCTGGCGGGGAAGGCGGCCCGGCTGGTGCCGTACGGCGGCGACCCGTCCTGGGAGTGCGGCAATCCGTCGGGGTGCGGCGACTACGGCGTGGGCGGCGACCGGCCGCTGACCAACCGCAAGGGCTGGGTCCGCTCCACCCACCACCGCTGGCCGGGCCCGGGGCTCGCGCTCGCCGAGGAGCCGGACGGGCGGCTCGCCGCGTACGGGGTGCTGGGGCTGCGCGCGGTGCGCCGCCGGGAGACCTCGCCCGGGGTGTGGGGCGGGCCGGAGGACCTGGGCGGCGGGCCGCTGGCGCCCGGGCTCGGCGCGGCCGTGCTGCCGGACGGGCGGGTGCTGCTCTTCGGGGTGCGGTTCGCGGCCCTGGAGGGGCGGGGCGGGCCGAACCGGCGGGAGGTGGTCCTCCTCGAACAGCGCTCCCCCGGCGGCCCGTTCCTTGCCTGGCGCGGGCTCGGCGCTCCGGACCGGGGAGCGGACCGCAGCCGTCGGCTGGGCACCCCGGTGGCGGTGGCGGCCCCGGACGGCCGGGTGCGGCTGTACGTGCGGAACGCGGCGCGGGGCGTCGCCGAGCGGGTCCGCGAGCCGGACGGCACGTGGGGGCCGTGGCGGGTGCTGCCCGGGGACGCGGTGGTGCAGGACGGTCTGGCCGTCTCGCTGGACCGGGCCGGCCGGACGCACGTGTACGCGGCGGGCGCCGGGTCCGTACGGCACTGGGTGGACGGGCGGGAGGCTCCGGGGGCGCTGCCGCTGTCGGGTTCGACGGTGGCGAGCGCGGACGGCCGGCTCTACCACCGGGCGCCGGCCTCGGCGCGGCTGACCGGCCCGGACGGCGCCGACGCGGGTCTGGACGGCTTCGGGGAGGTACGGGTGGCGGCCTCGGCCGCGCGGGGCACGGTGCTGCTCGGGACGGACGCCGCGGGGCGGCTGTGCGTGCGGGCCGGCGGCCGGCTGCGTACCCGCACGCAGGGGCCGCCGGCGGTGTCCGCCGCGCTCCACGTGGGCGTCCGCGGGGTGACGGTGGTGGGGCTGGGTCCGGACGGGCGGCTCTGGTCCTGGCGGCCGTAGCGCGGCCCCCGTACGCGGAAAGGGCCCCGCGCAGGGCCCCGGAGACGCGAGAAGGGGGCGGCCCGCGGGGGGGTCGGGGGGGGGCCCCCCGCGCGTCTCTGGGTCGCGCCCGCCGCGCGGGGCGCGCGCGGCCCCGCCGCGCGGGGCGGGGCCGTACGCGGCGGCGGCCGGGTTCCCGGGGGTGCGCCGGTCGGGCGGGGTG
>NZ_JBHYKM010000027.1:0-4265 GCF_042741435.1 Streptomyces sp. NPDC058955
CGGGCCGGGCCGGCCCGCGGGTCCTCGGCGTGGGCCGGGCCGTGGTCACGACGCCCCCTCCGGGGCGGCCCCGCCGTCGGCCGGAGGGCGGGCGAGGAGCGCCGTCACCTCCGCCCGGAAGCGGCCCAGGCGTTCCGCCGCCTCGTCCGCCGAGATCGCGGGCTCGTAGACGGCGGACGGTTTCCAGGGCGGTACGGCCTCCGGCACGGCGAGTGCCGGGTCGTGGCCGAGGCGGGCCGTCGCGCCGACGCCGAGGGCCGTCGCGTCCGGGAGGGCGGCGACCTCCACCGGCAGCTGGAGCAGGTCCGCCTGGGTCTGCATCAGGAGCGCGGAGCGGGTCAGGCCGCCGTCGGCGCGCAGCGACTCCAGGGGCGCGCCCCGGTCGGTGGCCGCGGCACCGGCGAGCTCGACCACCTGGGCGGCGATGCCCTCGACCAGGGCACGCACCAGGTGCCCGCGGCCGGTGTCGAGTCCGAGGCCGGTGAGGGTGCCGCGGGCCTCGCCGCGCCACCAGGGGGCGGCGAGTCCGGCGAGCGCGGGCACGAAGGCGACGCCGCCGCTGTCGGGCACCGAGCCGCCGACGGCGTCGAGGTCCGCCGCCCCGCCGACGACCCCGAGGTCGGTGAGCCAGCGGACGGCGGACGCGACCGTGTACACCTGCCCGTCGAGGCAGTGCTCGGTACGGCCCCGCAGCCGCCAGGCCACGCAGCCGACGAGGCCGGTCGTGGTGCGGCGGGGGAGCGGGCCGGTGCGGGCGAGCAGGAACGCCCCCGTGCCGTAGGTGCACTTGGCGGCGGCCGGCGCGGTGGCGCTCTGCGCGAGGAGGGCGGCCTGCTGGTCCACGAGGAGGCCGGTGAGCGGCAGCCGCGGGCCGAACGCCGTGGTGGTGCCGACCGGTTCGTCGCAGTCGACGATCCGGGGCAGCCGCTCGCCGCCGAGCCCGTACAGGTCGAGGGCGGGCGCGGACCAGGCGACGGCGGCCGGGTCGAGGAGTCCGGTGCGGCCCGCGGTGGCCGCGTCGGTGACGAAGGCGCCCGTCAGCCGGTGGACCAGCCAGGCGTCGCTCGTGGTCACCACCCCGGCGCCGGTCGCGTGGCGGCGGATCCAGGCCATCTTCGGGGCGGCGAAGTACGGGTCGACGGGCAGCCCGGTCAGCCCCATCAACGTCTCGGCGTGCGGGGCGAGTTCGGCGCAGATCCCGGCCGCCCTGCGGTCCTGCCAGACCAGGGCGTCCGTGAGCGGTTCGCCGGTCGCCGGGTCCCAGGCGAGCACGGTCTCGCCCTGGTTGGCGAGGCCCACGGCGACCACGGGGACGCCCGCGTCGGCGAGGGCGGCGCGGCCGGCCGCGACCACGGAGCCGTACAGCTCGCCGGGGTCCACCTCGACCCGCCCGCCCGGCAGGGGGCGGGGCGAGACCGGCGCCGTGCCGCTGCCCAGGACCCCGCGCCGGGGGCACAGGACGAGCGCCTTGGTGCCGGAGGTGCCTTGGTCGACGGCGAGTACCGGGCCGCCCGTCATGAACCTGCTCCCGTCCTGGGGTCCGCCGTCGCCGGGTGATCGCCCGGTCACGCAAAGGGGTCAGGCTGGCGGGCCGGTGATCGTCCGTCAAGTGCCGTCCGCCGAACCTGTCAGGTAGCCGACGCCTACCTGACAGTAGTTCAAAATATGGCAGTGGCCTGATAGTTACGGTCACGAGAGCGATACGGACGATCACCTTCGGTCGCGCCTATAGTGAGCGCCGCTCGCCGACGGACCGCGGGCGCCGTTCGCCGACCGACCGCGCTCGACCGAGGACCGATGACCACGCCCACCGCCAGGCCCACACCGCCCGGCCGCCCCGCCACGCCCGTGCTGCCGCCCCGCACCGCCGGGCCGACGCCGCACCGCCCCGCCCGCTGATGCCCGGCCACGGCTTCCGGCCCGTCTTCCACCCGGCCGGCCACGACCACGCCCTGCGGCACGCGCTCCAGGACCTGCGCACCGGCCGCTGGGGCGAGATGGCGCGGCTCCTCGCCGACACCGCCAGGGCCGCCGACACCGCCGGGGCCGGGCGCTGGGACGGCTGGACCCGCCGCACCCAGGTCCTCGCCACCGTCGCCGCCGGTACCGACGTCGTGCACGCCTGGCGCACCGAACAGCCCGCCAGCTCCGCCGCCGCCGTGATGCACGGCCGGGTCGCCGTCGAGCGCGCCGTCCGCGCCCACCGCGCCGGCCACGCCCGGACCCGGCTGCTCTGGCAGGAGGCGTGGACCGCCTGCCGGGAGGCCGCCGACCGCGCCCCCGCCGACCCGGTGCCCTGGATCGGTTTCCTCGCCCTCGCCGCGCTCGACGCCCGCCGGCAGCTCGCCGAGCACCGCGTCCCGCCGCCCGCGCCGATGCTGCCGCCCGGCCCCTGGGGGCTGCTCGCCGAGACCGAGAAGCGCGACCCGTACAACCGCGAGGCGCACCACCGGATGCTCCAGTTCGTCTGCGCCCGCCGCGAAGGCCCGCTCTCCGAGGCCGTCAACTACGCCCAGTGGGCGGCCTCCTCGGCGCCCCGCGGCTCCGCCCTGCACGCCCTGCCGCTCTATGTGCGGGTCGAGCGCTACCGGCGCGACCGGGGCCACGAGCACGCCCTCGACCTGCACTGGGTCGCCGAGGACGCGGTGCGCGAGGCCCGGCGGGCGATGGACGCCTGGTTCCTCTACTGCGCCGTGCCGGAGGCGTCCCAGCTGGACCTCAACCATCTGGCGCACGCCCTCTTCGGCGCCCTGCGCTTCGACGACGCGGCGCGCGTCTTCGAGGCCCTCGGCCCGTACTACACGCCCGCCCCCTGGGCCTGCCGCACCCCGCGTCCGGACGACCGCGCCCTCGCCGAGGAGGTCTTCCTGCGGGCCCGCGCCCGCTGTCTCGGCGGCTGAGCACGCCCCCGTACCGCTCCGTCCTTCCCGTCCCCACGCCCGGAGGTTCCCCGATGTCCCGCACCACCCCCACGGACGCGCCGCCCACGCCGCCCCGGGCGGCCTTACCGGACGAGGAGGCCCGGCTGCGCGAGCTGGGCTACCAGCCGGTGCTCGCCCGCCGGATGGGCGGCTTCGGCAACTTCGCCATCAGCTTCTCGGTCATCTCCGTCCTCTCCGGCTGCATGACCCTGTACGGCTTCGGGCTCGGCACCGGAGGCCCCGCCGTGATGCTCTGGGGCTGGGTCGGCGTCGGCCTCTTCGTCCTCTGCGTCGGCCTCGCCCTCGCCGAGGTCACCAGCGCCTACCCCACCTCCGGGGCGCTCTACTACATGGCCGACCGGCTCGGCGGCCGCCGCTGGGGCTGGTACACCGGGTGGCTCAATCTGCTCGGTCTGCTCGGCGCCATCGCCGGCATCGACTACGGCGCCGCCCTCTTCACCGGCGCCTTCCTCAACCTCCAGTGGGGCTTCGACCCCACCCCCGGCTCCACCTTCCTGATCTTCCTGGCGATCCTGCTGCTCCACGCCGGCCTCAACCTCTTCGGCGTCCGCCTCGTCAGCGTGCTCAACTCGATCAGCGTCTGGTGGCACCTGGCCGGCGTCGCCGTGATCGTCGGCGCGCTCGCGATCGTCCCCGACCGCCACCAGTCGGCCTCCTTCGTCTTCACCGAGTTCGTCAACGACACCGGCTGGGCCAACCCGTTCTACGTCGCCGCGATCGGCCTGCTCCTCGCCCAGTACACCTTCTCCGGCTACGACGCCTCCGCCCACCTCTCCGAGGAGACCGCCAACGCCTCCGTCACGGCGGCCAAGGGCATCGTCCGCGCCATCTGGGTCTCCTGGATCGCCGGCTTCGCCCTCCTCGCCGGACTCACCTTCGCCATCCAGGACTACGCGGGCACCGTCGGCAGCGAGACCGGCGTCCCGCCCGCCCAGATCCTGCTCGACGCGCTCGGCACCGGCGGCGCCACCGCCCTGCTCCTCGTCGTCATCGTCGCCCAGCTCTTCTGCGGCAACGCCGAGGTGGCCGCCGCCAGCCGGATGGTCTTCGCCTTCAGCCGCGACAACGCCCTGCCCGCGTCCGCGACCTGGCGGAAGGTCAGCCGCCGCACCAGGACGCCGGTGCCGGCCGTCTGGCTCTCGGTCGGCGCCGCCGCCGTGCTCGCCCTGCCCTCGCTGTACTCCGCGACCGCCTACGGCGCGGTCACCGCGATCAACGTCATCGGCATCACGCCCGCCTACGCCATCCCGATCCTGCTGCGGCTGCGGGCCGGGCGCGCCTTCACGCCCGGCCCGTGGAGCCTCGGCCGCTGGAGCCGGCCGA
>NZ_JBHYKM010000027.1:4274-43349 GCF_042741435.1 Streptomyces sp. NPDC058955
ACCGGCGGGTACCCCCACAACAACCCCCCCCCAACCCCCCCCCCCCCCCCCCCCCGGGCGCGGGGGGGGGGGCGGGCGGGGCCCCCAAACCCCCCGGCCCGGTGGCGCCCCGGCCGCGGCCGCGGGCCCCTCGGCTGGACCGCGGTCGTCTGGGTCGCGGTGGTGACCGTCCTCTTCTGCCTGCCCCAGAAGAGTCCGGTGACCGTCGACACCATGAACTACGCGGTGATCGCCCTCGCCGCCGTCCTGCTCCTGGCGACGGTCTGGTGGTACGCCGCCCGCCGCTCGTACGGCACGCCGACCGCCTATGGCGGCAGCGCCCGCGAGGAGGCGGAGATCGCGGACGGGCTCGTCTGACCTCCGGCGGTCCGGCGGGTCAGAGGCTGTACTCGTACGTCCAGGCGGCCTCCTGGGCCGAGAATTCGATGTCGGTGACCTCCAGGACGTGCCCGTGCTGGTCGCTCACCACCCGGTGCACGCTCAGCCGGGCCGCGCCGCCGGCCGCCGTCCCCGCGGCGCCGGCCGGGACCCGGACCGACTCCCGGTGGGTGGCCCGCAGCCCGGCCCGGTGCATCCAGTGGTACAGCAGCCGCAGGTCCGGCTGGTTGACGGAGGACCGGGTCCGCCGGTAGCGGGCCAGCTGCGGGATCTCGTCGAGCGCGGGCCGGGAGAACCAGGTGACCGCGCGCTGGAGTTCCCGGCCGTGCGGGGCCAGCACCCGGTGGCGGTGCACCAGCGTCGGCTCGCCCGGTGCGAGGTGCAGCCGCGGGGCCAGCGCCGCCGGCGGCGGCTCCCAGCCGAGCGAGGCCCGCACCAGGGCCTCGGCCGCGCGCGACCCGCCCGGGAAGACCGGCCGCGCCGCGGGCGGTGCCACCGGCGGTCCGGGCGGCGGGAGTTCGCCGTCCGCCGGGCCGTCGGCGGCGAAGGTGCCGCGCCGGTCGGTGACCACCAGCCGCTCCTCGCGCAGCAGTTGGAGCGCGCTGCGGACGGTCTGCCGGTTCACGTGGTACCGCTGCGCCAGGGAACGCTCCGAGGGGAGCCGGCCGCCGGGGGCCAGTGCGCGGCGGACGAGGTCGTCCCGCAGGGCGGCGGCGACCCGCAGATAGCGGGGGACCTCCTCCTCGGAGGGTGCGGAGGGTTCGGCACGGGATACGGCGTCGGATACGGCGTCGGACGCGACATCGGTGACGACATCGGGTACGGCCATGATCAACCCCTTTTCGCTCAGCGTGACAGCGTGGGCCGTATGGGTGATCAATTCCTATCATTGGTCTAAACCATTTCGCTAGGGCGACCGTGCAGAGTGGCCGAAACCCGCGGCGCACCCTGTAATGGGGACCAGGCGACAGGACCGGCGGCTGCCGGTGTGGAACAGGGGTGAGGCCGGATGACGACGCCCGCGGAGCACGCCCGACGGGGCCGCGCGGCCCGCAAGCGGGTCCCGCGCTCCTCCCACGGGCGCTGGATACCGAGCTCCCAGCGCCCCGACCCGCTCACCGTCCTGGAGAAGCAGGCCGCCGACCGGCTGCCCGACCTCGCCCCGGTGCGGTACGGACGGATGGCCGCCTCCCCCTTCGCGTTCCTGCGCGGCGCCGCCGCCGTCATGGCCGCCGACCTCGCCGCCACCCGCAACACCGGACTCACCGTCCAGCTCTGCGGCGACGCCCATCTGCTCAACTTCGGCGTCTACGCCTCACCCGAACGGACGCTCCTCTTCGACGTCAACGACTTCGACGAGACCCTGCCCGGACCCTTCGAGTGGGACGTCAAGCGGCTCGCCGCCAGCGTCACCGTCGCCGCCCTCCAGAACGGCAGCTCCCGCTCCAAGGCCCACCGCGCCGCGCTCGTCGCCGCGGAGTCGTACCGCACCACCATGCGCCGCCTCGCCGGCCTCGGGGAGCTCGCCGTCTGGTACGAGCGGATCGACGCCGACGACCTCGCCGCCCTCGCCCGCCCCCGCGAACGCGAGCGGCTCACCCGCAACCTCGCCAAGGCCCGCCGCCGCACCAGCCTCCAGGCCCTGGAGAAGCTCACCGTCCGGGACGGCGACGGCGGCCGCCGCATCGCCGACGACCCGCCGCTCCTGGAACGCGTCGCCGACCTGGACCGGGTCACGATCGGCAAGATCTTCAGCGACTACCGCAGTTCGCTCTCCGAGGAGCGCCGGCTCCTCCTCGACCGGTACACCTTCCGCGACGCCGCCCGCAAGGTCGTCGGCGTCGGCAGCGTAGGCACCCGCTGCTTCGTCGTCCTCCTGGAAGGCCGCGACGCGGGCGACCCGCTGATCCTCCAGATCAAGGAGGCGGGCCGCTCGGTCCTGGAGGCGTATCTTCCGCCCACCGCCTACCCCCACCAGGGCCGGCGGGTCGTCTGCGGCCAGCGCCTCACCCAGGCCGCCAGCGACATCTTCCTCGGCTGGATGACCGGTCCCGAGCAACGCCACTTCTACTGGCGCCAGTTGCGCGACATGAAGGGCTCGGCCGAGGTCGAGACGATGACCCCCTCGACGCTGCGGGAGTACGCCCGGCTGTGCGGCCGCGCCCTGGCCCGCGCCCATGCCCGCTCGGGCGACCGCATCGCCATCGCCGCCTACCTCGGCTCCTCCGACGTCTTCGACCGCGCGGTCGCCGACTTCGCCCTCGCCTACGCCGGCCAGAACGCCGACGACTACGCGAGCCTCGGCGCCGGCATCGCCGCCGGCATGGTCACGGCGGCCCCGGGCGTCTGACCCCCGGAGCCGCCGTCGACCGCCGTCAGTCCCCGAGCCGCATCGGCGGCCCCGCCGGGGTCTCCGGGACCGGCGAGAACAGCGCCGCCCGCACCACGGACGGGGCGAACAGGCTGGTGAGCGGTGCCGAGAGGGTCAGGACCGCGCGGAACGGCACGCCGACCGCGGCATCGCCCGCCGCGCGCTCCTGCACCCGGGCCAGGTACCAGCCGGTCACCCGCTCCGCCGGCTTCGACCGGGCCGCGTCGCCCGTCGCGCCCGGCATCTTCTTGTCCGCGCCCGCCGAGATCTCCCACGCCTGCCGGGCCGCGTCGAACAGCGCCCGCTGCACCCGCCGGGTGGTCGGCGTCCGCCGGGTGTCGGCCAGCGCGCGGCGCAGCGCGACCGCGCCGAGCGCCGCGACCGCCATGCCCTGGCCGTAGATCGGGTTGAACGCGCACAGCGCGTCGCCGGTGGCGAGGAAGCCGGCCGGGCGGCGGCCCGGACGGTCGTACCGGCGCCGGACGTTGGCGGTCCGGCGGAAGCCGTGCACCGGGCCGTCCGGCTCGGCGGCGGCCAGCCACTCGCTGATCACCGGATGCGGCAGCCGCTTCGCGTACTCCTCGAACGCCCCCTCGTCGGTGGGCGGTTCGTCCCCGCGCAGCCCCGAGAGGGTGACGATGTGGCGCCCGCCGCCGAGCGGGACGATCACCCCGCCGTAGGTCTGCTGGGGGCCCGGCACGATGTAGTAGCCGAGCGCGTCGGTGTCCGGCACCGCCTCCGTCGCCCGGTACACCCGCGAGCTGTAGGCGAGCCCGGTGTCCAGGGTCTCCTCGTGCGGCGCCTCCGCGCCGATCGCGGCCAGCCAGTCCGCCGCCTTCGTCGACCGTCCGGAGGCGTCCACCACCAGATCGGCGTCGAGGGTGCGGGACTCCCGGCCGGCGCCCGCGCCGCGCTCCCGCAGCCGCACGCCGGTCACCCGCGCGGCGGTGCCGGTCAGGCCCACCGTCTCGGTGCCCTCGACGAGTTCGATCCGCGGATCGGCGAGCACCCGCTGCCGCACCAGCCACTCCAGCTGGGGCCGCGGGCCGCTGGAGAAGTGCGCCGAGGCGGGCAGCCGGGTGAACCACTGGCCGGCCTGCCACTGCACCATGTCCGTGGGCATGCCCACCTGGGGCGCGCCCAGCTCCCGCAGTTCGTCCATGAAGCCCGGCAGCAGTTCGTCGAGGGCCTGCTGGCCGCCCGCGATGAGCACGTGCAGGTGCCGCCCCTGCGGCACCCCGGGCCGGGCGTCCGGCCCCTCCGGCAGCCGGTCGCGCTCGACGACCGTGACGCGCTCCGCGTGCTCCGCGAGCACCCGCGCCGCCAGGAGTCCGGCGAGACTTCCCCCGATGACCACCGCGTGACGTGTCCCGCGGTGCCCCAAGTCGTCGGCCATACCCGCCCTTTCCCTTTGTGGACCATGAAACGGTACCGACCAGTATCCACCGCGGACGAGGAGGCGCACCGGCGCGCGCCGGGGGCGGAAGGGCGCGGAACGGGCGCGTGTCACCCGGTGCGGCGGGCCGGTCGGTCCTCCGGCCCCAGTTCCGCCAGCGCGGCCGTCAGCCACTCCACCCAGAACCGCTCCAGGTCGATGCCGCCGCGCAGCACGAGATGGCGCAGCCGGTCGGGTTCGGTGCCGCGCCGCTCGGCCGGGAAGTCCCGCTCCTCGATGAGGTGGTACTCGTCGAGCTGGGCCCGGTGCAGGGCGAGATGGCGCTCCAGCTCGGCGCGCAGCCCGGCCGAGCCGACCACGGCCGCGGCCCGCATCCGCAGCAGCAGCGCGGACCGCAGCGGCTTCGGGTCCTCGGCCGCGCCGACCCACTCCCGCAGGAACTCCCGTCCGGCGGGCAGCACTTCGTACTCCTTGCGCTGCCCGCGCACCGGCACCGGGGAGGGCAGGGCGCGGATCTGCCCCGCCTCCTCCAGGCGCCCCAGCTCCCGGTAGATCTGCTGGTGCGTGGCGGACCAGAAGTAGCCGATCGACCGGTCGAAGCGGCGCGTCAGTTCGAGGCCGGAGGACGGCTTCTCGAGCAGCGCGGTGAGGATCGCGTGCGGGAGGGACATGCTCGCATCCTAGGTTCGGTCGGCCACCGTGATCACAGGGTGGCGGCCAGCCGGGTGCCCTGGTCGATCGCCCGCTTGGCGTCCAGTTCGGCGGCGACGTCCGCGCCGCCGATCAGGTGCGGCGCCCGGCCGGCGGCGACCAGCTCCTCGTACAGATCCCGCTTCGGCTCCTGCCCGGAGCAGAGGACGACGGTGTCCACCGGCAGCAGCTGCCGCTCGCCGTCGACGGTGAGGTGCAGGCCCTCGTCGTCGATCCGGTCGTAGCTCACGCCCGCCACCATGGTGACGCCCCGGTGCTTGAGCTCGGTGCGGTGGATCCACCCGGTCGTCTTGCCGAGGCCCGCGCCGACCTTGGTGGTCTTGCGCTGCAGCAGGTGCACCTGGCGGGGCGGGGCGTTCCGCTCGGGCTCGCGCAGCCCGCCGCGGTTCTCGTAGGAGGTGTCGACGCCCCACTGGCGGAAGTACGTCTCGGGGTCCTGGCTCGCGCCCTCGCCGCCGTCGGTCAGGAACTCGGCGACGTCGAAGCCGATGCCGCCGGCGCCGATGATCGCGACCCGCTCGCCGACCGGCGCGCCGTCGCGGAGCACGTCGAGGTAGCTGACGACGCTCGGGTGGTCCTGGCCCTCGATGCCGGGGCTGCGCGGGGTGACGCCGGTGGCGACGACGACCTCGTCGTAGCCGTCGAGGTCGGCGGCGGTGACGTGGGTGCCGAGGCGGACGTCGATGCCGTGCTCGGCGAGCTGGACGCGGAAGTAGCGCAGGGTCTCGTCGAACTCCTCCTTGCCCGGGACCCGCTTGGCGACGTTCAGCTGGCCGCCGATCTCGGCGGCGGCGTCGAAGAGGGTGACGGAGTGGCCGCGTTCGGCGGCCGACACGGCGCAGGAGAGGCCGGCCGGTCCGGCGCCGACGACGGCGATCCGCTTGGCGAGCCGGGTGGGGGAGAGGACCAGCTCGGTCTCGTGGCAGGCGCGCGGGTTGACCAGGCAGGAGGTGATCTTGAGGCTGAAGGTGTGGTCGAGGCACGCCTGGTTGCAGCCGATGCAGGTGTTGATGGTCTCGGCGCGGCCGGCGGACGCCTTGTTCACGAAGGCGGGGTCGGCGAGGAAGGGCCGGGCGAGCGAGACGAGGTCGGCGCGCCCGTCGGCGAGGATCTCCTCGGCCACCTCGGGGGTGTTGATGCGGTTCGAGGTGACGAGCGGAATGCTCACCGCGCCCATCAGCTTCTTCGTCACCCAGGTGTAGGCGCCGCGCGGCACGGAGGTGGCGATGGTGGGGATGCGGGCCTCGTGCCAGCCGATGCCGGTGTTGATGATGGTCGTGCCGGCGGCCTCGATCTCCTTGGCCAGCCGGACGACCTCCTCCAGGGTGGAGCCGCCGGGGACGAGGTCCAGCATGGAGAGCCGGTAGACGACGATGAAGTCGGTGCCGACGCGCTCGCGGATCCGGCGGACGATCTCCAGCGGGAAGCGGACCCGGTTCTCGTAGGAGCCGCCCCAGCGGTCGGTGCGGTGGTTGGTGGCGGCGGCGATGAACTCGTTGATGAGGTAGCCCTCGGAGCCCATCACCTCGACGCCGTCGTAGCCGGCCTCCTTGGCGAGCTCGGCGCACCGGGCGTAGTCCTCGACGGTCCGCTCGACCTCGGCGTCGGTCAGCTCGTTCGGCACGAAGGGGCTGATCGGCGCCTGGATCGCGCTGGGCGCGACGAGGGCGGGGTGGTAGGCGTACCGCCCGAAGTGCAGGATCTGCATCGCGATCCTGCCCCCCTCGGCGTGCACGGCGTCGGTGATCAGCCGGTGCTCGGCGACCTCCTCGGCGGTGGTCAGCTTGGCGCCGCCGTCCCACGGCCGGCCGGCCTCGTTGGGGGCGATGCCGCCGGTGACGATGAGGCCGACGCCGCCGCGGGCCCGCTCCGCGTAGAAGGCGGCCATCCGCTCGAAGCCGTGCTCGGTCTCCTCCAGGCCGACGTGCATCGAGCCCATGATCACCCGGTTGGGCAGGGTGGTGAAGCCGAGGTCGAGCGGGCTGAGCAGATGCGGGTACGGGGTCGTGGCGGTCACGGGGCGCCTCCTCGCGCAGGGATCGTCGGATCCTGTTGTACGGGGCGCACCCCTGCTTGTGCAACTAGTTGCAGAAGGTTCGGGGTGTGATGGTTACTACTCGGTAGAGACAACCTCGCCGCGTGCCTAAGGTGGGGCCTCATGGGACGGACGCTCACGCACGAGGGCAGCGCCTTCGTGAACTTCCGGCACTTCGACTTCGTCGAGCCGCATACGCACGGGTACCGCTGGCTCGACGTGAAGCGGTTCCGCCTCCCCGCCGCGGACGCCACCGACCGGGACCTCCTCGCCGCCCTCATCGCGCACGAGCAGTTCCGTGACGACTACGCGGGCGGCGGGGTGGACCCCGACGGCACCCGCCACGGCGCGTACTGGATCCGGCACGTCACCCCCGACGCGTACGAGCCGATCGGCCGGCAGCGGGCCACCCGCCTCCTGGAGACCTGGGCCGATCGGTACGGCACCCTCCCCGGCCCGCTCGCCGAGGCCCTGCGCCGCGAGGCGTACGACGCGCTGGCGGAGGCGGACGCAGTCCACCACCTGAACGGCCTCGGCGAGGACGAGCACCACGACTGGGCGAGCGTCCACGGCGAGTTCCACGAACTCGTCGTCGTCGACCGCCGGGCCGGGCGGCTCACCCTCCTCGTCGCGGCCGACGACTGAACCGCCCGGCCCGCCCGGTCACCTCACCCGCTCACCCCACCCGGTCCAGCAGCAGGTCCAGGTCCTCCGCCGTCCGCGGCGCCGGTACGCCCTCCGGCAGCAACCCCTGCGCCCGCAGCAGCCGACCCACCGAGACCGCCCAGGGGCGCCGCAGCCGGGCCGCGTCGAGCAGCGCGTCGTCGGCCAGCAGCTCGGCGGCCGGGCCGGTGCGCAGCCCGGCGGGGGAGAGGACGGCGGCCTCGTCCGCCCACCGCAACGCCAGATCGACGTCGTGCGTGGCCATGACCACCGTCGTGCCCGCCGCCCGCAGCCGCTCCAGGGTCTCCAGGAGCCGCTCCTGCCCGTGCGGGTCGAGCCCCGCCGTCGGCTCGTCCATGATCAGGACCCGGGGGCGCATCGCGACCGCGCCGGCGATCGCCGCCCGCTTCCGCTGCCCGTAGGACAGCAGATGCGTCGGCCGGTCCGCGAGCGCCGTGATGTCCAGCGCCTCCAGCGCCTCCGCGACCCGGAGCCGTACCTCCTCCTCCGGCAGCCCCAGGTTCATCGGCCCGAACGACACGTCCTGCGCCACCGAGGCGGCGAACAGCTGGTCGTCCGGGTCCTGCACCACCAGCTGCACCGAGGTCCGCAGCCGGGTCAGCCCCTTCCGGTCGTACGCCACCTCCTGGCCGTCCAGCAGCAGCGTCCCGTCCCCGGGGCGCAGTCCGCCGCTCAGCAGCCGCAGCAGCGTCGTCTTCCCGCCGCCGTTGCGCCCGAGCAGCGCGACCGCCCGCCCCTCGTGCACGGGGAAGGAGACCTCCGTGAGGACGGCCGGCCCGTCCTCGTACGCGAAACCCGCGCGCACCAACTCCACGACCGGGGTGGGGGTCGTCATGGCAGGAACCTTTCCAGTACGAGGGTGAGGGCGACGAGCCCCGCCAGGAGGCCGCCCGTCGCCGCGAGGAACGGGCGGGAGATCGGCGCCCCGGGCAGCAGGACCCGCAGCGTGCCGTCGTAACCCCGCCCGGCGAGCCCGGTCTGCAGCCGCTGCGCCCGGTCGAAGGCCCGCACGAACGAGGTCGCGCCGAGCCCGGCCAGCGACCGCCACACGGCCGCCCGGGTCGTCGCCCCGAGCCGCGCCGCCTGCGCCTGCCGCACCTTCGCCTGCGCGTCCAGGAGCAGGAACACGATCCGGTACATCACCAGGGCCACGTCCACCACCGGCGCCGGCACCCCGGCCCGCACCAGGCGCGGCAGCACGTCCGACACCGGCGTGGTGAAGGCGAACAGCAGCACCCCCAGCGAGGCCGACGCCGTCCGCAGCAGCAGCTCCCCGGCGTGCACCGGCCCGTCCGGGGCCCAGGCCGCGACGCCCCCGGGACCACCCACCGCGAACAGCAGCGGCACGGCGCCCGTGACGCAGAAGCCCAGCGGGATCCGGAAGGCCCGCCACAGCTGCCGCCCCGGCACCCCGGCCGGACCGAGCAGCACGGCGAGGGTGGCCGTCGCGACCAGGAGCGCCCCCGGCCACGGCGGCAGACACACCGCGCACAGGGTCAGACCGAAACCGAGGGCGGCCTTCTCCGCCGGATGGCGGCGGCGCCAGCGACTGCTGTGCGCCGCCGCGTCGATGGGCAGCATCGGCGGCTACGCGTCCGTGTCCGGGTCCGGCGCGGACGGCGCACCCTCCGCACGGGCCGCGGCCCGCTCCTCGCCCTGCCGCCGGCCGCGCCGCAGCCCGAAGTAGTAGGCGAGCACACCGGCGCCCAGGGCCGCCTGCAGCGAGAACAGCGCCGACTCGATCTCGCCGGACGGCGGCTCGTACAGCGGACTGAACCACGGCTCGTAGTCCGGCTCGATCTCCGTGATCGCCGTCTCGGCCTCCCCGTCGGCTCCGGTGAACGGCTCCTCCTTGTGGTCGCCGAGACCGAGCGCCAGCGGCAGCACGGCCAGCGCCGCCACCACCAGGAGCAGCAGACCGTTGATCTTCGCGTTCCTGCTCATCACGCCGCCGCCTCCTCGCGCCGCTTCGACTCCGGCCGGGCGAGCACGCCGAGCCGCAGCAGATCACCCTTGCTGGACTGCGTGAGCAGCCGCATCACCAGGACGGTCAGCAGCCCCTCGCTCACGGCGAGCGGAAGCTGCGTCACCGCGAAGATCCCGCCGAACTTGGCGAGCGACCCCGCCACCCCGCTGCCCGGGTCGGGGAAGGCGAGGGCCAGCTGGACGCTGGTCACGCAGTACGTCGACAGGTCGGCGACGAACGCGCCGAAGAACACGCCCACCATCAGCGGCGCTCCGAACCGCCGGAACAGCAGGTACGTCCCGTACCCCGCCCAGGGCCCGACGATCGCCATCGAGAAGGCGTTCGCCCCCAGCGTGGTCAGCCCGCCGTGGGCGAGGAGCAGCGCCTGGAAGAGCAGGGTGATGGTGCCGAGCACCGCCATGATCGGCGGCCGGAACAGGATGGCGCCGAGCCCCGTGCCGGTCGGATGGGAGCAACTCCCGGTCACCGACGGCAGTTTGAGAGCGGACAGGACGAAGGTGAAGGCGCCCGAGGCGCCGAGCAGCAGGGTGGACTCGGGGTTGGCGCGCACCTCGCGGGTGAGCGCGCGGACGCCGTGGACGACGAACGGAGCCGATGCGACGCCCCAGGCGGCCGCGTGGACGGGGGGCAGATACCCCTCGGCGATATGCATGATCGGGAGACCCTCTCCAGCACCTCGTGGATGGACAACGCGCCCTGGCCGGTCTCCTGGCTGACGGTAGTGACGTCCGACTCCGCCTTCCCACCCCACGACGGTCTCCCGCGGTGGCGCAGTGGCTTCCCCTGAGGGATGGAGCCGGACCTCCCGATCACAGTGGCGAGGGCCGCACCGGTACTGCACCGGTTTCCCGAACACCAAGGCCCTGCGACATTAGTGTGTTGACCTGCTTCATCACAATGCGGGGTCGGTCACGTGCGCTGCGGAGTCCCGGGCCGGTCCTATTGCCGGACCCCGTTGTCGGACCCCCGCACTAGCGTGGACGTGTCCAAGTGCGTTGCTGCTGCTCGGACGACAGGGGCGCCCCCGGCGGCGTGGAACCCAGCCGGAGGCGCCCCGACGGGCGGCCGTCAGACCTTGCGGTAGGCGTACGCCTCCGAGGCCGCGGCCGTCACCGCGTCGAGGTCGCCGCCCGCGCTCGCCGTCACCAGCGCGGCCACCGCGCCCTCCACGAACGGGGCGTCCACGAGCCGCGTCCCCTCCGGGAGTTCGTCGCCCTCCGCGAGGAGGGCCTTCACGGTGAGGACCGCACTGCCGAGGTCGACCAGGACGGCCACCCCGGCCCCCGCGTCGACGTCCTTCGCCGCCGCGGCGATCAGCTCGGCGCTCGTGCCGAGCCCTCCGTCCGGGCCGCCGCCCGCCGCCGCGACCGGCGCCTGGTCCCCGCCGCCGGCCAGCCCCCGGGCCAGCTCCGCCACCGCCGCCGCGACGGCCGCGCTGTGCGAGACCAGCACGATCCCGACCCTGTCCCCGCTCATCCGGCCGTCACCTCCGCGAGCGCCGCGAACAGCAGCGCCGAGGAGGTCGCCCCCGGATCCTGGTGCCCGACCGACCGCTCGCCGAGGTAGCTGGCCCGGCCCTTGCGGGCCCGCAGCGGGACGGTCGCCAGCGCGCCCTCCTCGGCGGCGCGCGCCGCCGCCGCGAACGACTCGCGCAGGGCCGCCACGGCCGGAGTCAGCGCGTCCAGCATCGTCTTGTCGCCCGGCACGGCCCCGCCGAGCTGCCCGACCGCGGCGACTCCGGCCGCCAGCGCGTCGGCGAGCCCGTCCCGGGTGACCTCCCCGGCGTCGCCGAGCGCCTTGCCCGCGCGCCGCAGCAGCGTCCCGTACAGCGGACCGGAGGCGCCGCCCACCGTGGAGATCAGCTCCCGCCCGGCGGTCACCAGGACCGCGCCCGGCGTCGCGGGCGGCTCCTTCGCCAGCGTCCCGGCCACCGCGGCGAAACCACGCTTCAGGTTGGCCCCGTGGTCCGCGTCGCCGATCGCCGCGTCCAGCTCGGTGAGCCGCCCGGCCTCCCGCTCCACCGAGGCGGCGACCGCCGCCATCCACCGCACCGCCACCTCGGCCCCGTACGTCTCGCTCATCGCCCGCTCACCGGCCCCAGCGCAGCGCGGCGGTCGCCACCGGCGCGTCCCAGAGCCGCAGCAGCTCCTCGTCCGCCGCGCACACCGTCACCGAGCAGCCGGCCATGTCGAGGGAGGTCACGTAGTTCCCGACCAGCGTCCGCGCCACCGGCACCCGCCGCGCGTCCAGGACCCGCCGCACCTCGGCGTTGAACCCGTACAGCTCCAGGAGCGGCGTCCCGCCCATCCCGTTCACCAGCAGCAGCACAGGATCGGAGGGCCGCAGGTCGTCCAGGACGGCGTCCACGGCGACCTCGGCGATCTCCCGCGCGGTCATCATCCCGCGCCGCTCCCGCCCCGGCTCGCCGTGGATGCCGACGCCCAACTCCAGCTCGCCGGGCGGCAGATCGAAGGTCGGACTGCCCTTCGCCGGCGTGCTGCAGGCGCTCAGCGCGACCCCGAACGACCGCGACCGCGCGACCACCCGCCGGGCCAGCGCCTCCACCCGCTCCAGTGGCGCGCCCTCCTCGGCCGCCGCCCCCGCCAGCTTCTCCACGAAGAGCGTCGCCCCGGTCCCGCGCCGCCCCGCCGTGTACAGGCTGTCGGTCACCGCCACGTCGTCGTCGACGAGCACCTTCGCCACCTGGATGCCCTCGTCCTCGGCGAGTTCGGCGGCCATCTCGAAGTTCAGCACGTCCCCGGTGTAGTTCTTCACCACGAACAACACCCCCGCACCACTGTCCACGGCGGCCGCGGCCCGCACCATCTGGTCCGGCACGGGCGAGGTGAACACCTCCCCGGGACAGGCCCCGTCCAGCATCCCCGGCCCCACGAACCCGGCATGCAGCGGCTCGTGCCCCGACCCACCCCCCGAGACCAGCGCCACCTTCCCCGCCACCGGCGCGTCCCTCCGCACCACCACCCGCCGCTCCACGTCCACGGTCAACTCGGGATGCGCGGCGGCGAGCCCCCGCAGGGCGTCGGCGACGACGGTCTCGGGCACGTTGATCAGCATCCTCATGGATACCTCCTGGTGAGGCTAGCAGGTAGGTGACTGAGCAGGCTTTTTGCAGGTCAGAGTGGGTGAGGTCAGTTATTGATCTTGGCGGTTGACGACGCTCGGGGGCGCTCCTGGCCGGTACTGATGCTGACCTGTTGCCGACTTTCCTGACCCTTCGTCAGGGGAGGGGTGGGATGGGTGGGATGGGTGCTCTTTGCACTCGTGCATGATGGCGCAATTATCGGCCTGGGAGGGCGGTCGCGCACCGGTGCGTCGCGGCCGCAGGTGGCCGGTCCCGTGTCGGCAGCCATCATGCGGCGCCTCGGGGCTCAGTTGCGGCCGGCTGGGTGGCGAGTGCTCGCGCGGAGACGCATGCTGCGAAACGCAGGCCACGGGTGAGCCGGCAGGTAAGAGAGTTCTTGGCCGTGGACTCCTCGGCGAGGAATCCGTTGCGGCGTCCTGGGGAAGTGATGCGCGACGGGGCTGGCGGGCGGGGCGGCGGACAAGGCGGGCAACCGGTACGAGAACTGGTGGACCGCGCTGAAGGTCGCGGACCTCCTGCGCGGAGAGGCCTCGCGAATCCGTCTTGAGCCTGCGGGGCAGGCTGGTGAAGGCATCGAGTTCCAGCTCGTGGCCAAGGGCGAAACCTGGTGCGATCAGGTGAAGGACGTGCCGTGGCGGGGGCCCTGGACGCTGCGATCCGCGGCAGCCCTCCTCAATGCCGCCGCAAGCCACCTTGCAGCCGGCAGGAAGGTGCGACTCGTTCTCTCGACCGGATCGCCCGCACTGCGCGACCTTGCCGACCGCGCGAGGGCCGCCGTGACCCTCGCCGAGTTCGAACAGATCCTTGCTGGCCCTCAAGGGGACGACTTCACGGTTCTGTGCGGAGTCTGGGCCGACGACGGCAAACCCGTAGACCGGGAGACCCTCTGGAGGTATCTCCAGTCCGTTTACGTGAAGGACTACTCACCGGAGAACCTGCGTGAGCTGGTCCACATCACCTACGAGCAGCTGTTCGTAGGGAATCCTGAAGGAATCGTCAGGCAGCTCAGCGGATACCTGGACGACAACCTCCACAAGTGGCTCACCGGTTCGGAGATCCGTAACCACTTGCTCTCTCTTGACGGAGTCCGACTCCGACTGTTGGCCGGGGACAGCAATACGCTCAATGCCCTGGCGGCCACCAAGGACGGGTTCCTGCGGCACGTGCGCGGTACGACGCCCGCCTTCGGACTGGCCGTGCGTCCTCACCTCGACCAGCTGCACGGCCGATTGGTGGCCGAGGACGGGCCGCAGATCGTGTTGTGCGAGGGACGGGCGGGCTCGGGCAAATCGACGGTCGCCGCGGATGTACTGGAACGTCTCGCAGGCGACGGGTGGCCGATCGCAGTCGTTCGCAGGGACCGCGCCGATCCGTCGGTGCGAACGGCCAGGGACCTCGGCGCCATGATGAATCTGCAGGATTCGCCCGGGATCCTGCTGCCCGGAGTCGCCGATGGGGGGCCTGGGCTCTTCGTCGTCGATCAACTGGACGCAGTCAGCCTGTACAGCGGTCGCATGGCAGATGTCTTCGAGGCCGTCGAGGATGTGCTCGCTCAACTCTCGGCAGCACCGAAAGCTCCGTACCACCAGACCTTCCTCCTGGCCGCGCTCACCGGTCTGGACCGCCTCGAAGGGGAGTCTGCCGAGAAACCGGACATGCGGCCAGCGGCCGGTCCTGGTCCACTTGCCCCCGACCAGGTGGTCAAAGTGCGCCGCGGCCGGCGCGAGAAGCGGTCGAAGTGCTCGTCGCGGTCGTACTGGTTGCCGAGGTACCCGAGGACGAGGTCCCGGGGCTGCTTGGCGAGCGCGACCGGATCCACCTCGGCGATCAGGCGATCGGCGACGGGGAAGAGCAGGCGGTGCGCCCCGGGCGTCGGTTCGAGGGCGGCCTCGCAGACGGTGGTGTGGGGGACGCGCCGCCACACGCTTTCCGTCCGGAACTTGCGGTCCTTGTCCGAGATCACGGTCGGCGTCTTTCTGCGCACGGTGTACCGGGTGATCAGTTCGGCCTGGCCGTGGAGGTCGCATGTGTGGCCTTCGGTACCGCACGGGGGTGGTGTTGCGTCCGTCGATCGCCCAGCGCCACTCCAGGAAAAGGACGTCGATGTCCGGGCCGCCGCTGTCGAAGGTGTAGGCAGCGCCCGGGTCGTCGCCGGCCTCGATCAGATCGCGGTTGGCCTGAAGGAAGACGATCTCGTGACCGCGGTCGAGGAGCGCGTCGATCAAGAGGCGGCGGTGGCTGCAGGGGTTCCGCCGACCTTTCTGCGATGCCCGAGCAACGGGCTTACGGAGCGCTGCTCGCGGGTGGAGGCGTGATGGACGGTTCGATGGTCGACCGGACGTAGATCCGCGTGGTGCCGGGTGTGAACTCGTGGGCGAAGAGGTCGACGCAGCGCTGGAGGTATTTGCCCTCCGGGGACGCCAGGTCGTCCGGGCACAGGCTGGCCTTCCGGAGGCCTTGGACGAGCGTCTCGGGTTCGGGCAGTCCGAGGTGACCAAAGGCGGCGGCGGGCCGGTAGCCCTTCTCCTCGGGGTGCGAGTTCCCGATCATCTCGGTGCCGCTCCGGATGAGTCTGCCCGTGTACCGCTCCGCGTCCTCGCTCGGCAGGACGAAGGCGAGCAGGCCGGTGTCGTAACGCTGGCCGGTCTTGTAGCCCGACCGCCGGTCCGAGGCTCCCTCCGGAATGCGGATACCGAGCTGGTCGCTCATCCAGGTGGGTGTGACCCCTTCTTCCCAGCAGCACGTCATTTCCTGGTCCGTCAGATCCGACGACACGTCATCGGCGACCCAGGACACCACACCGATCGCGGTGGCGACGCAGCCGAGGAAAACCGCAACGACGACGACTGCGACCGGCACACGACGGTGGCGCACGGGCCGGGTGTCGGCAGCGGTTCGGGGGGAGGTGTCCATCCGTGATCCTCTATCGCGCTTCCTGCTGCTCACGACCCGGATCCGTCCGGTCGCCCTCGCGGCCCGGTTGGTCCGGCTGGGGCAGAGATCCCTGGTTCGGGGCGGGTCCGCCCAGATCGTAGTGTTTGACGGAGCTGCTGCCCGCCATGTCGAACTCCTGGGCGATGCCCGTGGTGTGGAGGCGGGCCATCTGACTGTCCGGAATGCTCATTTCGCCGCCCACGGGAGATCGATGGTCACGCCTTTGCTCTCGTCCCAGTTGTAGCGGTCCCAGGCGTTGGCCTGGTAGTCGAGACCGATGGAAGCCCCGGCCGACCGGCGGAAGCCCGCAAGGCGAGGGCGCCGGTCGCGACCACGAGGGCGGCGCAGAGGCCGGTCACCTCGTGGAGGGTCGGGCGGACCAGGCGCGGCCAGTCGTCCGGGGCGGCGGGCCAGGAGGCGAGGTGCACCTCGGTGGTGGCGAGACCCAGGTGGGCGCTGACGTTCCAGCCGGCGCGGGAAGCGGGCTCCGGCGAGCGACGGTGCTTTGCGGCTCTCGGCGATGCGGTGTCGCCGGCCTGTCCGCTCAGGTGCGGCGGGTGCGCCAGAGCCAGGTGGTCGTGGCGGCAAGGAGGGCGAGCGTGAGCAGGTTGGCCACGAGAGCGGGGGTGTCGCCGGCCGGGGCGGCGGTCGTGTTTTCCCAGATGAGGTTGGCGGTGGAGGGAAGGACGACGGCGAGCAGGACGCCGAGGGTCTTCCGGGCCGGGGTCCAGTGCGCCGACGTGCACAGGAGCACCGCCCCGACGATGCGGATCAGGCCGACGAGGAGGTTGGGGATGTCGGGGACGACCGTCCCCAGGAGGAAGGGGAGGGTGAGGAGCAGGAGCGGGACGATCGGGTGGACCCTGCCTCGTCGGCTGGGTCTGTCGGCAACGTCTTGGGGCAGGGGCCACGAGCTCCAGGAGGGCGCCTTGCCTGTCTCGGCCAGGGCCGTCGTCGCGATGGTGCGCGGGTCGCCCAGGTTTGCCAGGATCTCGCCGATCGCGACATCGGGGTGTTCGGCACGGGTCACCTCGATGTGCTCGGCGAGGTCGGCGAGGAGTTCCTGCCGGCGATCGGCGGGCAGGGCGGAGGCTTCGCGCTCGACGACAGCAAGGTAGTCGCGTACGGAATCGGTGGGGGTCTTCATGCGAGGTCTCCGGTGGACGGATGCGGAATGGTCAGGAAGGTGTCGACGGTGTCCCGGAAAGTGGGCCGGACCTGGGCGAACTCGTCGAGGGCGGCCCGGCCGCCGTCGGTGAGCGCGTATTCCTCCAGGGCGAGCACGCAGTACTTCAGGACCCCCTGCGCAGCTGAGCGGCCACCCGGTCCCGCCTGGTCGAATCTCCCGGTTCCATGCGATGCAAGGTACCTGGATGGGCAAGGAAACGGAATCTGATCTTCCTGGTGGTTCCCTTCGCCAGGGCTGCCGGGCTGGCCCTCACCGGACCGGGGGTAGGGGCGAGGTGCCGTGCAAGACGGGAGCATGCGTACCCGGCTGATCCCGGGTCCGGTTGCACCGGAGGCACGGCTGCGAATCCGCTCTGTGAGCCAGCTCGTGCACGTCTGTTCTCGCGATGTTCCAGAGGAAGTCCGCTGCCTCCAGCGCGCGGCAGGCCGTGGGATCAGTGGGATCGCGGTGTTCGCAGGCGATGAAGCGTCCGAGGGTGCCGACGAGCGAGCGGTCGTGGCCGTCCTCGAATCCGATCACGTGGTGGGTGCCGCGACCGTTCCCCCTTCTCGGGGCGCATGCGCACCACGCTCGGGGAGGACCGGTGGGTGTCGTTCACGGCCGGGCAGCCGCAGCCGGGCGCGCGCCCGCTCTGACGGGCCGATCCTGAAGAGGGAATGACGGATCTCCTCGCGTTCCGCCGTCCGCCGCAGATCCCCGTCGCCGGATCATCCGGACGGTCCTTGCGTGCGGGCGTGGACCGGTGTCGAAGAGCCCCGTCGGAGCGTCCGGCATCTACGCTCACCAGTGCTCTGGTGACATACCGGACATTGCGTCTCGATTGGATGGAGCTCCATGGCTGCCGATCGTCCTCCGTCCGCCCCTGGCCCCGGTCCCGGTCCCGGTCCGGGTCCCGGGACCGGCTCCGGCACCGGCTCCGGAACCGCGAAGGTCAGGGCCCTGCTCGGGCATCCGAAGCTGTGGATCGTTCCCGGCGTGCTCAGTTCGTTGGTCGCTCTGGTCCTGTCCCTGCTGTACATGGGCGGCATCCTCAAGCCGGAGAGCAGCCTGCATCGGTTCCCGATCGCCCTGGTGAACGAGGACGCGGGCCGGCCGCTGCCCGGCGCGGAGCAGAACCTCGGGGCCCAGATCAGTGCCCGGATCATCGCGGCGACGCCTGCCGAGGACGTGCGGTGGCGGCGGCTGAGCCCTGCGGGGCTCCAGGTCCAGCTCGCCTCCGGGCAGGTGTACGGGGCCCTGGTCATCCCCCGGGACTTCACCGCCACCGTGCGGTCGCTGGGCACCCGGGAGGCGGCCCGGCCCACCCTGACCGTCCTCACCAACCCCGGCATGGGCAGCCTGGGGTCGTCGATGGCGTCCCAGATCGCCCAGCGGGCCGCGCGCGAGGCGTCGGCGGGCATCGGCAAGCAGCTGACGGCCTCCCCGGCCTTCGCCGACGCGAGCCCGGCCGAGGCCCTGCTGCTCGTCGACCCCGTCGCCGTGACCACGAAGGTCGGCCACCCGATCGGCACGCACAGCGGGCTGGGACTGAGCGCCTTCTACTACACGCTGCTGCTGGTCCTGGCCGGGTTCCTGGGCGGCAACATCATCCACAACGGCGTCGACACCGCGCTGGGGTATGCCGACGCGGAGATCGGACCCTGGCACTCGCGCCGCCCCACCGTCCCCGTCACCCGCACCGAGACCCTGCTCCTGAAGATGGTCATGACGGCGGGGCTGTGCCTGCCGGTGACCGCCCTGGTGATGATCGCGTGCATCACGCTGCTGGGCATGGACGCGTCCCACGTGCCGCTGCTCGCGCTGTTCTCGTACTGCTCCTGCCTGAGCGTGGGACTGGGCGTCCAGGCGATCAACGCGGCCTTCGGCAGCCTCGGACAGATCGTGTCGATGTTCGTCTTCATCGCGCTGGCGCTGCCGTCCTCCGGCGCGACGATCCCGCTGGAGGCCGTGCCCGGCTTCTACCGGTTCCTCGGCCTCTTCGAGCCCATGCGCCAGCTCGTCTCCGGCGTGCGGGCGATCCTCTACTTCGACGCCCGCGCCGACGCCGGCCTGGCCCGCGCCTGGATCATGCTCGCGCTCGGCCTCGTGCTCGCGCTCGTCTTCGGCTTCGTGATGACCCGCTACTATGACCGCAAGGGCCTCCACCGCATGGTGCCCCAACCGGGCTGAGTGAACGGAACGACCAGCCCTCAAGGCGGCATCCTGGCCGCCCACCACAACCGGCTGATCGGCGTGAACATGCCGATGGGGCTGCCCGGCCGCGGCCGGGCATTCCCCTCGCCGCCATGGCGGGATGTGCCTGACGAGGACGGGCCGCGGGGTCGGGTCTACGCCCTGTCCCGCCGGTGGCAGCGCAACGGCCTACCGAACGCCCCCGGCAGGACGAACACTCTCTAAGATCACGGCCGTGAACTCTGCTCTGATCCTCATCGACCTGATGCCACGCATCGTAGCTCTCCCCCTCGCCCCGCACTCCGGTGACGAAGTGCTGGCACGCAGCCGCGAGTTGGCCGAGGCTTTTCGAGCACGGGAGCGGCCTGTCGTGCTGGTCCGGGTGGAACGTCCGGGCGTCGCCCAGCAGCCTCCCGGCAGCGACTTCGCCGATGGTCTCGTACACGAGGGCGACCTCGTGGTGGTCAAGCGCACCATCGGCGCCTTCTACGGCACAGGTCTCGACGAACGGTTGCGCGGTCTGGGTGTGGACACGCTGGTGATCGCCGGACTGGTCACCACCATGGGCGTCGAGTCCACCGCACGGGCGGCCTCCGACCACGGCTACGAACTGGAGTTCGTGGCCGACGCGATGTCCGGACTGGCTGCCGACGAACACGACTTCGCCGTGCAGCGCGTCTTCCCGCGATTCGGGGAGGTGAAGAAGACCGCCGACTACACGTGAACCGTTCGCGGCCGAGCCCTCCAGGCGTCCCTGGGCACCGGCAACGGAACGGTCGACCTCCAGGACCGGGAGACCGCGGACGCGCTACAGCACGCAGAGCGACCAGCCGATCATGAAGCACCTGAAGGTGACGTCGGCCGGGCCGCCTGAGCCCAGGGCCGGGCAAGCGGCGCGTTCTGCGGCCTCAGCGGCCCCGTACGAGCCGCTCGAGGAGGCCGTACGCCCGCTGCTCCGCGGCGGCCAGTTCGGTGGGGTCGATCTCGGCCGGCCAGAGTTCGCCCGCCGCCGCGTCGTCGGCCTCGCGCAGCTCCACCACCGCGGCCGCCAGTCGCGACTGGACGTGCGGGAACTCCGCCGCGTCGCGGTCCGCGAGGGCCCGCTCGGCCCGCTTCGCCGCCTCGGCGCACGCGGTCAGGGCGCGCTCCGCCCGCAGCGCCGCACGGTCGTGCACCACCAGCAGCGCACACAGCAGCGCGACGGCGATGCCGAGGAAGCTGCCCAAGGCGCGGTCCTGTACGAGTGCCCCGGGCTGCGTGGGTGCGGCGAGGTCGCTGAGCAGCAGTGCCAGCGGGGTGAGGAACACGACGCCGAGTCCGTAGTTGCGGGCCACGACGTACTCGAGGAGGAACTCCAGGAGCACGACCACGACGACGAGGATCGGAGGATCGGGACGTGCGGCGAGGATGCCGAGCGCGAGCAGCAGACCCGCGGCCGTGCCCAGGGTGCGCTGCGCGGCCCGCTGCGCCGCCGTTCGCACGTTGATCGAATGCAGGACGGCCGCGGCGGAGACGGATGCCCAGTAGCCGTGGCCGAGCCCCAGGGCCAGGGCCGCCAGTCCGGCCAGGGCCGTGCCGAGGACCATCCGCAGGGCGGGCACCAGGAGGACCGCCGCACGGGTGTGGGCGTGGCCGGTGAAGAGCTCCCATGTGCGTTGTTCGGCGGTGGGGCGGGTGTGAGCCGGTCCGGAAGCAGTGACGGGGGTGGCGCCGCCACGCGCGGTCGCTGCTGCCCGCGCCAGTTCCGACAGATCCGGCTCCCCGCTACTGCGGCTCACCAGAACGCGGACCTGGACCCGCAGCCTCTCCGCCAGACCGGCCGGGTCGTCCGGCGGCGGGCGGGCCGAGCCGATCAGCAGCGACCAGGAGAGATCGGCCACCCGTACACAGAGGTCGTCGCTGTCGTGGCGCTCGGCGGTCGTCGGAGGCAGCAAGCCGAGTGTCCGGTATGCCTGCAGAACGGTCGCGGTCGCCCGGTGCCGGGCCGCCCGCAGGCCGCGGCCCGCGGCGATCGCCGCCAGCAGGTCCGCCAGCTCGCGCAGCGCGGCGGCGACGGCGAGGCGTCGCGGGCGGTCCGGGTGCACGAACCGGCCGGACACGCCGAGCAGCCAGGCCACGGTCGCGCCCAGCGCGGCCAGGCCGGTGTGCGGCAGCACGTCCGTCGGTTCCGGTGAGCCGTTCGCCGCGACGGCGAAGGAGAACATCAGCAGGACGGCGCCGAGGCCCCGGAGCCGAGCCGCGTCGCAGGCGAACTTGGCGGCCCCGGCCACCAGGGCGGTCACCGTGACCACCAGCGCGGCGCCGGTCCCGTCGTCCTGGGGCCGGGCCCAGGCACCGAGGGCGGTGCCGCCGGCGACGCAGGCCGTCATCGCCACGGCGACCAGCGCGAGCACCCGGGCCCGTGGGCCGTACGGAAGGTTGCGGCCGAACGTGGTGGTGAAGGAGCCGAGCATGGCGTAGACGGCCTCGTCGGCGCGGTCGGCCAGGGCGAGCGGCACCGCGGGCAGGGCCATCGCCGCGGCCGCGCGCAGGGCGAAGGACAGGGCGCCGTCGACGCTCTGCAGGGCCAAGGCACCTCGCGGCGAGAGCGCGCGTCCCACGCGGGCGGCCGTCCGGCGCCGGGCAGGCCCGGTCACCGCGGCCGGCAACAGACGCGAGCGGGGCACAGGCGGCGTGTGTCATCCATGCCTGTTTCCGGGCGGTCGGTCAGCACGCGCCTACCCATTCCACCGAGCCGTCCGCGAAGACCTGTCGCTTCCAGATCGGGACCTCGTGCTTGAGGTCCTCGACCAGCCGCTCGCAGGCGGCGAACGCCTCCGCGCGGTGTGGGCAGGAGACGGCCGCGATGACGGCGATGTCCCCGACCACGAGTGGCCCCGTCCGGTGCACGGCTGCGAGCGCGCGGGCCGGGAAGTCCGCGGCGACCTTCTCGGCCACCCGGCGGAGTTCCTTCGCGGCGCGCGGGTGGGCGCTGTACTCCAGGGCGGTCACCGGCCGACCGCCGTCGTGGTCGCGGATCGTACCGACGAAGAGGGCGGTTCCGCCGGCGGCGTCGTCGCCGACCGCCGCGTACACCTCGTCGAGGGAGAGCGGGGTGTCGCGGACGCCGAGCAGACGGATCGGGTCGGCCGGGGTGCCGGGAGGGCTCGTCATGGTGGTGGTCCCGAGGAGAAGGCGGGCGGGGGCGGAGGTAGGGGCGGGGAGGGGTCAGCCGCCGGCGAACGGGGGCAGGACCTCGACGGTGCCGCCGTCGGACAGGGAGACGGCCGAGTGGTCCCGGTCGCCGACCGGGTGACCGTCCACGAGGAACGAGCAGTAGGTGAGGACGCGGGCGAAGCGGGGTCGACCGGCGTGCCGCGACCGGGCCTTGGCCAGTGCCTCGGCGAGCGTGGCCGCCTGGTAGGGCTCCTGCGCGGTTCCGGCCTCGGCCTTCGCGGCCGCCCAGTAGCGGATGGTCCCGGCAGGTACCCGTGCGATCTGCATGGTGGTGCCTCCTGTGATCATGCTGCGGGTGCCTCCAGCACCTCGACTTCGGTTCCAGCGGGCACCCCACCGGGCGGGACGACGGCGAGGCCGTCCGCGAAAGCCAATCCGCGCAGCATCGCCGACCCGTCGAACGGCAGCGGCGCCACCTCGTGCGTGAGCCGGCGCACCGGCAGCAGCCGGGTGTACCGAGGATGCGCCGACAGGTCCGCGGCAGCCGGCAGCCGCAGCGGGACGGCGTCCCGGTGGCCACCCAGGCGGCGCAGTAGGGGTACGGCGAGGGTCGCCGTCCCGGCCACGGCGGCCAGCGGGTTGCCGGGCAGGCCCACCAGGCGGCGGGACCGGCCGTCGGCGGCCGGCGGAAGTTCGGCGAGCAGCATGGGGTGGCCAGGTCGCACGGCGACGGAGTCGACGAGGAACCGAGCACCGGCCTCGTCGAGGACGTCGTGCAGGAAGTCCGCCGGGCCGGCGGCGGTGCTTCCTGTGGTGACGACGACATCAGCGGCGGAACCGCGGACCGCCGCACGCAGGAGCCCGAGGTCGTCCGAGACGAGACGGCGGCCGGTCACCCGCGCGCCGCTGCCGCGCAGCCACGCCGGCAGGAGTGGTCCGAGCGCGTCGCGCACCCGGCCGTCCCGGGGCGGGCCCGCCCCGAGCAACTCGGAGCCGAGGACGAGAAGTTCCACCACCGGTCGGCGGTGCACCGTCAGCCGGTCGTAGCCGGCCGCCGCGGCGAGACCGAGCACGGCCGGGGTGACAGCGGCACCCGCGGGGAGCAGCGGCTCGCCCGCGCGGCACTCCTGGCCGCGCGGGCGGACGTCGCAGCCTTCGGGCAGCGGGCCCCTTCCCCCGTACCGCAGCTCATGGCCGGCCGTGACTTCGCCGTGCTCGCGGCGGAGCACGGCGCAGGACCCGTCCGGCAGTGGGGCGCCGGTGGCGATGGCGACGGCGGTGCCGGGCGCCAGCGGCCCGGCCGACGCGCCCGCGAGGACACGGCCGGGGCGCAGCCGCCAGGGACCGGCCCCGGCGACGGCCCAGCCGTCCATCGCCGAAGAGTGGAACGACGGCAGATCGGTGAGCGCGGTCAACGGCTCGGCGAGGGCGTGACCGAGAGCGTCGGCGATGTCCCGGGTGACGGCGGGCAGCGCCTCCTCCACGCAGTTGCGCGCAACGTCACGGGCGCGCGTCCAGGGCATGGACGTGTCGTGGACGGTCACCGCGTGTGTCCCGGGGCGTCGGTGCGGTCAGGGTGTCGTACCGTCCGGCATCCGTCCGGTCCCGCCGCCTTGCGGTCGGCATCGGCGACCGCGGTCTCGCCGCCGCCTGCCCGTGCGGCGGCATGGCCGACCGGGAAGGCGGTCAGGGGGGTGGCAGGGCGGGCCACGCCGTGGGCGACGAGCCTGGTCATGTCGAGCAGGGCGGGGACGTCGATGTCGAGGTCGACGCCCGGTTCCGCTTCGGCAGCGGTGATCCAGCGGCGCATCGTGCTCGCCTTCTCCTTACGTTCCGGTCGTGGTGCGTCAGCCGCCGATGGCCGACATGGGGCGTTCCGGCCGGCGGAACCCGGTGCTGCCGATGGCATGGCCGGGCCTCTTTCCCGCGAGCGAAGCGCGCCAGGCGGCCTCCAGGGCCGCGTCGTCCGCGCCGTCGCGGAGCAGTGCCCTCAGGTCGGACTCGTCCGTGGCGAAGAGGCAGTTGCGCAGTTGGCCGTCGGCGGTGAGCCTGACCCGGTCGCAGGCGCCGCAGAACGGGCGGGTGACGCTGGCGATGACGCCGACCCTCGCGTCCGTACCGTCGATGCGCCACTCCTCGGCGGGAGCGTTGTTCCGCCGTTCGACCGGCTTCAGGTCGTAGTGCTCGCCGAGGCGGTCGAGGACCTCCGCGGCGGTCACCATCCGGTCGCGGTCCCAGGCGCCCTGGGCGTCCAGAGGCATCGACTCGATGAACCGCATCTGGTAGCCGTGTTCAAGGGCGAAGGCGGTGAGATCGACGATCTCGTCGTCGTTCACCCCGCGCACGGGAACCGCGTTGATCTTGACCGGGGTCAGTCCCGCGTCGCGAGCCGCACGCAGTCCGGCGAGCACGTCGGGGAGTCGGTCGCGTCGGGTGATCTCTGTGAAGCGGTCGGCGCGCAGGGTGTCCAGGCTGACGTTGACCCGGTTCAGCCCGGCCTCGTGCAGGGCACGGGCGCTGCGCGCCAGGCCGATGCCGTTGGTGGTGAGGGACAGTTCGGGCGCGACGTCCGACGTGGCGAGGCGGGTGACCAGGCCGGGCAGGCCGCGGCGCAACAGCGGCTCGCCGCCGGTCAGCCGCACCGAGGTGATGCCCAGGCGCTCGGTGGCGACGCGGACCAGGCGTACGACCTCATCGTCGGTGAGCAGCTCGGGCCGGGGCAGCCAGTCGAGGCCCGCCGCGGGCATGCAGTACGCGCACCGCAGGTTGCACCGGTCGGTGAGGGACACCCGCAGGTCGGTGTGGACGCGTCCGGAACGGTCCGTCAGCGGGGCGCTACGAGGTCGGGGCACGGTCCTGCCCTCCTTCCTCTGCCTGGCGGCAGCCTCAGGTCGCCGAATCCGAATCAATGACTCATCGAAAACTCTCGGGGGAGTTCTCGGATAAGTCAAAGAGGGAATTCCGATGACTTGATCGGTGACATTTATCCGTCGTCATCGTCCCTGGTCGACGGGGTTCTGCGGGTCAGTAGGTCGCGCCTATCGCCTGATCGGAGATCCCTCTTTGACAAGCCGCGAGATTGTCGTGAAGCTGCCACGCGGAATTGCTATCAGGAATGTGAAAAGAGGCAGACGGGCATGAGCGGCAGCATCGAGGACCCGGCCGACGACCTGAAGGTCACCCCGCCCAAGACCTGGGCGACGGGGCTTCCGGCGGTGACGCACGCGCTGGAGTACTCGCTGAGCCAGACATCCCCGCGGCGCACCGCGCTGACGCTGCTGAACATCAACCAGGCGAAGGGGATCGACTGCCCGGGCTGTGCCTGGCCCGAGCCCGCGCCGGGCAAGCGGCACGCGAACGAGTACTGCGAGAACGGCGCCAAGCACATCAACGACGAGGCCACCTCGCGCCGCGTCACCAGGGACTTCTTCCGCGAGCACTCGATAGCCGAGCTGGACGGGAAGTCCGACTACTGGCTCAACCAGCAGGGCCGGCTCACCGAACCCATGGTCAAGCGCCCCGGCGCGACGCACTACGAGCCGATCGACTGGGACGAGGCGTTCGCCCTGCTCGCCGCCGAGCTGAAGCGGCTGGACTCCCCGGACGAGGCCCTGTTCTACGTCTCCGGCCGGCTGAACAACGAGGCGGCCTTCCTCCTCCAGCTCTTCGCCCGCGCGTTCGGCACGAACAACCTGCCGGACTGCTCGAACATGTGCCACGAGTCCAGCGGCTTCGGGCTGGGGGAGACGCTCGGCATCGGCAAGGGGAGCGTCTCCCTGGACGACATCCACCAGTCCGACCTGATCTTCGTGGTGGGCCAGAACCCGGGCACCAACCATCCCCGGATGCTGTCGGCGCTGGAGGAGACCAAGCGCAACGGCGGCCAGGTCGTGGCGGTCAACACGCTGCCCGAGGCCGGACTGATGCGCTTCAAGCACCCACAGAAGGCGCGCGGAATCATCGGCCGGGGCACGCCGATCGCCGACCAGTTCCTGCACATTCGTGCAGGCGGCGACCTCGCCCTCTTCCAGGCGCTGAACCGGCTTCTTCTGGAAGCCGAGGACACCGCGCCCGGCGCCGTACTCGACCACGAGTTCATAGCGACGCACACCACGGGCTTCGACGACTTCGCCGAACACGCCCGGAAGGTCTCCTGGGACGACATCCTGGCGGCGACCGGACTCGACCGAGGGGAGATCCAGGCGCTGTTCGAGCGGGTCCTCGCCAGCGAGAGGATCATCGTGTGCTGGGCGATGGGGGTCACCCAGCACAAGCACGGGGTGCCCACCATCCGGGAGATCGTCAACTTCCTGATGGCGCGCGGCAACATCGGCCGGCCCGGCGCCGGCGTGTGCCCGGTGCGCGGCCACAGCAACGTGCAGGGCGACCGCACGATGGGCGTGTGGGAGCAGATGCCGCGGTCCTTCCTGGACGCGCTGGGCCGCGAGTTCGGCTTCATCCCTCCCGCCCACCACGGCCTGGACGCGGTCAACGGCATCCGCGCGATGCACGAGGGCCGGGCCAAGGTCTTCCTCGGCGTCGCCGGCAACTTCGTCCGGGCCACCCCCGACAGCGAGGTCACCGAGGAGGCGATGCGGAGCTGCCGGCTCACCGCGCACGTCTCGACCAAGCTCAACCGCTCCCACACCGTCTGCGGCAGGACCGCCCTCATCCTGCCCACCCTCGGCCGCAGCGACCGGGACGTGCAGGACGGCGTCGAGCAGTTCGTCACCGTCGAGGACTCCATGAGCGACGTTCACGCCTCCCGGGGCAAGCTGCCGCCCGCCTCCCCGCACCTGCTCAGCGAGGTGGCGATCGTCAGCCGCCTCGCCCGGTCCGTCCTCGGCGACGAACCGTCCATCCCCTGGGAGGAGTTCGAGGCCGACTACGGGAAGGTCCGCGACCGGATTTCCCGAGTGGTGCCCGGCTTCGAGGACTTCAACGCCCGGGTCGACGTGCCCGGCGGCTTCACGCTGCCCAACCCGGTGAACCAGGGGGTCTTCCCCACCCCGAGCGGCAAGGCCGTCTTCACGTGCAACGACTTCACCATGCCGGACATCCCGCCGGGCACCCTGCTGCTCCAGACGCTCCGCTCGCACGACCAGTGGAACACCGTCTGGTACGCCCCGAACGACCGTTACCGCGGCATCCACGATGCTCGTCGCGTTGTCATGGTCAACCCTGCCGACCTGGCCGAGCTCGGCCTCGCTGACCGCGACCTCGTAGACCTGGTGAGCGTCTGGCCCGACGGCCGGGAGCGTCGCGCCGAGGGCTTCCGCGTGGTCTCGTACCCGGCGAGCCGCGGCTCGGCGGCCGCGTACTACCCGGAGACCAACGTCCTGGTGCCGCTGGACAGCGTCGCCGACATCAGCAACTGCCCCACCTCCAAGGGCGTCCTGATCCGCCTGGAGCCGTCCGGGGCCACCCCGTGAGCGGAGGAGGGACTGCTCAGTCTGGCGGTCACCGCATGGTGCAGCCGCCAGGACCTGCCGTGACGGCGTGGGAGTCCCTCGGCCCGGGCGGCGGGACATGCCGTCGACGGTCGGGACGTCACCCGGCCCGGAACCGGCTCATCCGGACGACACCCTCGGAGCCCGGCTCCGGGAAGAGGAGCGAATCATGGGACGAGTGACCGCGCGGCGGCGCGTGCTGCGCATCCGGGAGGGCGTGTCCTCGTACCGCCCTGACACGCTGGCGGCCGAGGAGCCGATGGAGATCCGGGTCGGCGGCCGACCGCTCACCGTGACCATGCGCACCCCGGGCGACGACTTCGACCTCGCGGCCGGGTTCCTGGTCACCGAGGGTGTGGTACACGCCGCCGAGGACATCGCCGGGATCCGATACTGCGCGGGTGCGACGGCCGATGGCGGCAACACGTACAACGTGGTCGACGTCGGCCTTGCCCCCGGTGTGGAGGCCCCCGATGCGTCGTTGGAGCGGAACTTCTACACGACGTCGTCGTGCGGACTGTGCGGAAAGGCGAGCCTGGACGCGGTGCGCACGACGGCCGCGTGGTCGGTCATGGAGGATCCGGTACGCCTCGCACCGGACGTCCTGACCACGCTGCCGGAGCGTCTGCGGGCGGCCCAGCGGGTCTTCGACACCACCGGCGGACTGCACGCCGCCGGACTGTTCACCGCCGACGGCGAACTGCTCTGCCTGCGCGAGGACGTCGGCCGGCACAACGCCGTGGACAAGGTCGTCGGGCACGCCCTGCGGGAGGGGCTGCTGCCGCTGCGCGGGACGGTGCTGATGGTGAGCGGCCGGGCCTCGTTCGAACTCGTGCAGAAAGCCGTGATGGCCGGTGTCCCGATGCTGGCCGCGGTCTCCGCGCCGTCGTCGCTCGCCGTCGACCTGGCCGCGGAGAGCGGGCTGACCCTGGTCGGCTTCCTGCGCGGCACGTCGATGAACGTGTACACCGGCGACGAACGGCTCGTACCGCAGACGGTGGCCTGAACGCGGGCCGCACGGTCGACACGGTCCCGCGGAGTGGCGTTCCGACCTGCGGTCGGGTAGACCCGTGGAGTGCTGTTTCGTCAACTCGAGTACCTCGTGGCCCTCTCCCGGGAGCGTCACTTCGCCCGCGCCGCCCAGTCCTGCCACGTCTCCCAGCCGGCCCTCTCCGAAGCCATCCGGAAGCTGGAGGACGAGCTCGACGTCCCCCTGGTACGACGCGGCCGCACGTACGAGGGGCTGACCCCCGAGGGCGAGCGCATCGTGCTGAGGGCGCAACGGCTGCTCGCCGACCGCGATGCTCTCAGGAGTGAGGTGACGGCTCTGCGCGGCGGGCTGACGGGCCGGATGAGGATCGGCGCGGTACCGACCGCGTCCGGCGCCGTCGCCCATCTGACCAGCCCCTTCTGCGTGGAGCATCCCCTTGTCAGTGTCGAGGTGAGAGCGGACCTGCAGTCGGAGGACATCCTCCGCCAGCTCCAGAACTTCGAGATCGACGCAGGCATCACCTATCTGCACCGGGAACTTCCGGACGCCTTCCGGGCGGTGCCGCTGTACGAGGAGCGGTACGTGCTGCTCACCGACGCGACCGACACTCTTTCCCCGGGCACCGCGGCGACCTGGGCGGATGCCTCGCGGCTGCCGCTCTGCCTGCTGACGGAGGCGATGCAGGGGCGTCGGGTGCTCGACGAGGTGTTCGCCGAGGCCGGGCTACGGCCGTCACCCCGAGTCGAGACGGACTCCGTGGCGGCGCTCTTCGCCCACGTCCGGGCGGGCCGGTGGGCGAGTGTCGTCCCGTACGCCTGGCTGCACGTGTTCGGAGTTCCGCACGGGATGAGGGCGGTGCCCATGACGGAGCCCGACCGGTCGGTGCCGGTCGGGCTGGTGGTCACGGCCCGGGAGCCGGGCTCGGTCATGGCCCGCGCTCTCAGGGAGGTCGCGGGCCGCACCGATGTGGCCGCCGCCCTGGAGCGGCTGCCCGAGGCCTGAGCTGGTCGCCCGGCCCGTCCTCTTCCGGAGGAAGGCCCATTTCCTCGCGGGCCTCAGTCGACGGTGCGGCCCTGGCCGTCCGTCAGGCGCCCGTCGTCGAGGACCCGGAGTCTCCTGGAACTCGCTCATGTCGAACCGGATCATCCGGTCCTCGTCGCCGAAGAGCGCATCCGGCACCAGGTCAACGACTTCCGTACGGTCCTGGCGCCGGCCGTCATCGGCCAAGGCGCAGGATTCGTGCCGGAGATGGCCACCACGCAGGCCCCCGAGGGCGTGGTCCTGACCCGGCTGACCCTGTTCCGTCTCGGGGATTCGGGCGGGCCCACGGGGCCCGGCGGCACGAGGGCCGTCTCGTAGGCGAGTACGACGGCCTGGGCCCGGTCGCGCAGGAGGGTCGGGCCGGACGCCGGCCGGTCGCCGCTCATGTCGTGTACTGGCGGCACGTGCCGGTGAAGACGACGGCGAGTTCGGCGTCGAGCAGGGGCTCCACGAACCGGGTGACGCTCTCTCCCGCCGCGCCCTCGGGCTCGCGGTAGACCTGGAGTGCGAGCCCCTCCATCACGGCGGCGAGGCGGACGGCGGCGGACCGCGGGTCCAGGCGCTCGTCGACCTCGCCGCATTCCTTGCCGTTGTGGACGGCGCGGGCGATGTCCTCGCGCATCTGCCGGGCGCTCTCGGTGTCGACCTCGGCCAGCGCGGGCGCGTCGAGGGCGCGGCCGGCGAACGCGCGGGTCACGCGGTACTCGGCGCGGCGGGGCTCGTCGAGGGGGATGTACTCGGTCATCACGGCGGCCATGACCCGTGCGAGCGGCAGCCGGTGGGCGACGCCGTCCCTGATGCGGGCGTCGACGCGGGCGCGGATGCGGGCCGAGACCTCGCGGAAGGCGTGGAGCAGCATCTCGTCCTTGGTGCGGAAGTAGTGCTGCACCAGCCCCACGGACATGCCCGCGGCGGCGGCCGTGCGGGCGACGGTGACGGCGTCGAGCCCGTTCTCGGAGATCAGGCGGCCGACGGCGTCGGCGATCTGACGGCGGCGTTGTTCGTGGTCGGCGGTTCGCGGCACTTGATGACCGTACCAGCGTACGGTTATAACCGTATAGCCATACGGTTATCCGTCGTGCCCATGGAAGAGCGAGGTCCCCATGCCCAGCCCGCTTCGACGCGCCGCCGCCGCGGCCGCCGCCCTCCTGCTGGCCCTGTCGCCCTTATCCGAGACTCCGGCGGTGGCGAGTCCGCCCGTCCCGGTGGAGCGGTTCGCGGGGATGGACGCCTACGTCCGCGAGCGCATGCAGGCCACCCGCACCCCCGGGCTCGCCTACGCGGTGGTCGGCCCCGACGGCCCGGTCCACGCACGGTCCTGGGGCACGGACGGGAACGGCGAGCCGGTCACGGCCGCCACCCCCTTCCTGTGGGGCTCGGTCGCCAAACCGATCGCCGCGAGCGCCGTGATGACGCTCGTGCAGGAGGGACGCCTCCGGCTCGACGACCGGGTCGCCGACCACCTGCCGGCCTTCCGCTTCGGCGGCCCGGACCACGCCGACCGGGTGACGGTCCGTCATCTGCTGCAACAGACCGCGGGCCTACCGGAGTCGGCCACCTTCGCGGTCGCCGACTGCGTCGACACCGACTGCCCGGACGCGCTCGGCCGCGTCGGCGCGCTGGACGACCTGCGCCCGCTGGGCCCGCCCGGTACCAGGTACGCCTACACCAGCGCCAACTACCTGGTCCTGGCCGCCCTGGTCGAGTCCGTCACCGGCCGGTCGTTCGCCGCCCACCTCCGGGACAGCGTCCTGCGCCCGGCCGGCATGGACGGGGCCATCGCCGACCGGGCGTCCGCTCGCGAGCGACGCCTTCCGCCCGGCCACCAACTCCTGTGGGGCGTACCGTCCGCGATCGTCGACGGCGTGGACGACGACGGCGCCGCCTACGGCTACACCGGCGGCGACCTGAACGACCTCGCCGCCTTCGCCGCCCTCCAGCTGCGGTCGGGAAGGACCGCCGACGGCGGCGGGACGGTCCTGTCTCCCGACTCCGTCCGCCTGATGCGGCGTTCGGGCCGGCTCCAGCCCTCCGGCACCGCCACCGGATACGGACTCGGCTGGCGCGTCGGCGGCCTGGAGGCCCCGCTCGACACCGCCGTCTGGCACACGGGCGCCACCCCCGGCTACTCCGCCATGATCCTCCTGCTGCCCGACCGGGACCTCGCCCTCGTCCTCCAGCAGAACCTCCACGGACTCCTCCACGACAGCGCCGTCATGGACGTCGGTTTCGGCGCGGCCCGCATCCTCGCCGGAGGAACCGCCCCCGAACCCTCCTCCGCGACGACGTACTACGCGACCGTCTGGGGTCTCACCGCGCCGGCCCTCGTCCTCCTCGCGGAAGCGCTCCACTCGCTCCGCCTGCTGCGCCGTGGGGGTTCGCGGCGCATCGCCCCCACCGTCCTGTGGTGTCTCGCCGGAGCCGCGCCCCCGGCCGTGCTGGTGGCGGCCCTCGTCCTCGTCGGTTCCGGGGCGCTGTGGACCTGGACGCCCGACGCGTTCACCGCCGTCTGTGCGGCGTCCGTCGCGGCGGCCGTCATCGCCCTGCGGCTCGGGGCCGCCGTGCGCGCGGGCCGGGGTGGCGAGCGGAGCGGCCGACCGGTGCGGGGCGGCTCAGGCCATGATCGCGCGGACGGGTAGGACGATGTAGAGGGCGAGGAGGCCGATGCCGGCCATGAACAGAGACGCGCCATCGTCGGTGAACGTGCCGGAGAGGTACGGGAGGGCGAGGAGCACGAAGCCCGTCACCGCGGCGGCGTGGACGGTCTGGGTGAGCGGGGACCACGCCTGTTCGTGCAGGCAGTCGGCCTCCGCGCCGATCGACGTGGGGAGCACGCAGGTCAGCACGAGGAGCAGCGGCAGCAGCGCGAAGGCCGTACCGGACGGGGTGAGCCCCCAGTCGCGGTCCAGGTGGCGCTCCATGTCCTGTCCCTCCGCGACCAGGCCGCCCAGCTCCGGGGCGGTGGGGGCCCACAGGACGTCCACCCTGCTCCCGGGCTTCGGCCTCTCGTCGGTGAACGCGCCTTCGACGCGGACGCGCTCGTCCTCCGGCAGGGCCAGGACCAGGGTGGCGTAGTAGCCGGTGATCGCGTCCTCGTCGTCGCGTCGTTCGCCGACGTTCTCGGCCTTCACCACGGTGGCCGTGGCATGGGCCGCTCCCGCCTGCACGAGGGAGCGGACGTGCTGGGAGGCGTGGGCCCTGCCGAGGACGCTCAGCGCAGTCACGGCGAACACGACCAGGAGCCAGACGAGGGACTGCCGCAGGAACACCCACGGCACGCTGTCGAACTCGGATGCGGCCAGGCGGCGGAGCAGGCCGGGCCGTTCCCGGCGGGCGCGAGCCGGCCCCTTCGTCAGGGAGATCGCCGACGGCCTCGTCGCCGCCTCGTCGTTGCCCCGGCGGGGGAACCAGCCGTAGGTGTCGTCCGCCCACCAGAGCAGGAGCGCGAGCACCCGCAGCCAGACCAGACCGACCACGGTCCAGGCCAGCGGGACGAGCCCGGGGACCGGAAGGGCGACGCCCGCGGGAAGCCCGGTCGTCCACACGGCGAGGACCGCCGCCGCCCCGTAGGCGCACACGCCCGCTATGCGGACGAACCATGCCGGCACGCTCTCTCCCCCTGGTGATCCACGGCGTACGCGTTGACGCGCGAGTATCGCAGCGGGCGGACCGGGCGACCCGCGAGGGGTGGGCCTCCCCGCGCGAGCCGCGCCACGCTGTGACGGCGCGGGGCGTCCGCGCCGCCCAGCCTCTGCGCCTCTGCGCTCTGCGCCTTCCGCGAGGCCCACCCGCCCCGGCACGAGGATCGGACCGGGTGTCAGCCCCGCAGGGTGGCGATGGCCTTCTCGATCCGCCGTCGCCGGGTCTCGGGCCGCTTCGCGCTCTCGATGGCGCGCACGTGCTCGCGCCTGCGGCTCTGGGTCAGGCGGTCGTACGCCGCGCGGGCCGCCGGGTCGTCGGCCAGGGCTTGGGCGAAGTCCGGGGGTTCGACGACGATCCGCGGCTCGGTGTCCAGCTCCAGCTCGACCTCGACCTCCTCGCCGGTCGCGACGCCGGCGGCCTGCCGGTTGGCGTTGCCGAGGCCGATCAGGTGGCGGCCTCGCATGATCGCGACCCGGCTCTTCCAGGAATGCCCGTTCACCGTGATCGTCACCGGCGGCCGTGCGCCTCCGCCGAGCGCCGCCACCACCTCGGGCGGAACCTCCAGGCCCCGCATGGGCTCGGGCGGTTCGACGTGGGTCCGGAACTTCATGAGCGTTCTCCTCCCTCGGCCTCCCACACGAACCCGTCCGGGTCGGTGAAGGCGTCGGCGGTACCGCCGAGGACGATGAGGTGCGAGCCGGTGCCGTCGGCGGGGACACCAAGGTCCTTGGCCAGGGCACGGCGCTTGTACAGCGCCAGCTTGACGCGGCCGGAGCGTCCGGGGGCGAACTCGGCGTACGTGCCGCCGACGCTCTTGGCCACGGTCAGGCCCCGGTCGACGTAGAACCGCCGGGTGGCCTTCACGTCCTCGACGCCGATCAGCAGGACGACGTCGTCGATCGCGCGGGTGGCGGGGCCCGTGTCCTTCCTCGCCGAGGTCGCGATCTTCCAGATCGTCCCGTCCGGGGCCCGGACGACGCCGCTGTAGCCCCACAGCGACTTCGCGGCGGGCTTCAGCACCGTGGCGCCGGCGCCCACGGCGGCGCCGACGAAGGCGTCGACCGTGGCCGGTCCGGACACCGTGAGCGCCAGGGTGAAGCCGCGGAATCCGGCGGAGTGCTCCTCGGACGCCCGCAGGCGTACGTGGGTGTCCACGCCGAAGGCGCCGTAGAAGCGGCGGGCGGCCTCGGGGTCGGCCACCTCGAGGGTGACGGAGACGAGGGACGTGTGGGCTGTGGTGGGAAGGGTGGTTGCCATGACCCTCACGCTAGGGTCTGCGCGAGGGAGGCGGCTTCTCGATTCCTGACCGGTCCTGAGAGCCCCTTCGCGGCACCTGACACCGGAAGGTCCCGGTCCCGGTCCCGGTCCCGGTCCCGGACACGGTTTCGTTCCCTCGTCAGGGCTGGGACCTGATCACGGCGACGCAGAACAGCGCCGCGAGAGCCAGACTCGCCGCGGCCGGTCCCGCGACGCTCTCGGCGACGGTGGAGGGCAGGACGCGGTCGGTCGGCGGGACGGTGTCCTCCGGGGCGAAGACCATCGTGAGAAGCCGGCCCGGGCGGGCGTCCGGGCCGCACGTGCGCCAGGCTTCGGACGGTACGGGGGTGCCGTCGAGGAGTCGTACCGAGCAGGAGTTCGTGACGTGGTCCCGCCCCTCGTAGCGGTGGACGTGGACCTCGGTCACCTCCACCGCGCGGGTCTCGCCACGCCACACGAGCACGGCCTGGGCGGCCTGCCCCGGTATCCACCAGGCGAGGACGCCGCCGAGCAGAGCGACGGCGCCGACCAGGGCCCGCCCCGCGTTGGTCGTGAAGAGGCGACCGGCGGCGGCGAGGGCGACGACGGCTCCGACCACCGAGCCGACCGTGTCGGAACCGGTCAGCACCCCTGTCACCGCCGTGCCCGAGACCAGGACGGCGGTCGAGAGCCCCAGGGAGACGCCCTCCGCCACCAGCCGCGCCGCCGGCCGTCCGCTGAAGTTCGCCGGGCCCCACAGGAACGCCCTGTCGTCGGACATGCTGCTCCCTCGTCGTTTCGGCACCTGATGGAGGGACGGAATCATGTCACCGTCCGCCCTGGCCGCACAGGGTGATGGCCCCTCACGTCTCGGAGCCCGCACACGGCGGCGGGCCGGGCCCCCAGCACGGTGGGGACCCGGCCCGCCGGATGCGGGGAGGTGGCGTCAGCCGGTGAAGCCGGCCGTGATCTTCGTGAACTCCCAGTCGGCCTGGGCGATGCCGGAGCAGGTTTCGGTCACGCCGCCGCCGGCGCAGCCGCGGTCGCGGTTGACGGACCAGAAGGCGAGCCGGGCGATGTGGTGGGTGTTGGCCCAGTCCCGGATGCTCGTCCAGGTCTGCGGGGTGGTGACCTCCCGCTGGTCGGACAGGCCGTTCATGCCGGAGATGCCGACGTGGGCGTAGGCGGTGGCGTCGTCCCAGCCGAACACCGACTTCAGCTTGTTCTTCAGGCCCTCGGCGGCGTTGACGGTGTTGCCGTACATGTCGGCGCCGCCGCCGAAGTCGAAGGGCATGATGGTGAAGACGTCGATGCCGGCGTCGAGCGCCTTGGACTGCTCGATGAGCCGGTTGCCCCAGGAGGTGGGGCCGGTGGTCGAGGTGCCGAAGGTGAGGATCGTGCGCAGGCCGGGGTTGTTCGCCTTGACGATCTTCAGCGCGCCGAGGACGCGGTCCTGGACGGCGGCGTTCTCGAACTCGTCGGTGTTCTCGATGTCGACGTCGATCGACTTCAGGCCGTAGGCGTCGATGACCTTCTGGTAGGCGCCCGCCAGGGCCTCGGCGGTGGCGCAGTTGGGGCCGAGCTTGTTGCCGGACCAGCCGCCGATGGACGGGACGATGTCGCCGCCGGCCGCCCGGATGGCGTTGATCGTGGACTGGTCGATCCCGCCGGTGAGCGGGCGCTGGCCGTCCCAGGCCGGGTTGCAGCCGCCGGAGGAGAGGATGAAGGCCATGGTGAAGGTCTTGATGCCGGTGGCGTTCATGACGGTGGCCGGGGCCGGCGGGTTGCCCCAGCCGAGGTAGAGGTAGGGCGCGGCCTGCTTGAAGCCTGTGCCGCCCCCGCCGCCCGCCTCGGTGCTGACCGTGACCGCGCCGGATGCGGGGGAGACGTTGCCGGCGGCGTCGCGGGCCCTGACGGTGAAGGTGTACGCGGTGCTCGGGGCCAGCCCGCCGACCGTGGCGGTCGTGCCGGTCACCGTGCTGACCTTGGTGGCGCCCTGGTACACGTCGTATCCGGTGACGCCCACGTTGTCGGTGGCGGCGGTCCAGGCGAGGGTCACCGAGGAGGCGGTCTTGGAGGCCACCTGGAGGCCGGCGGGCGCGCTCGGCGCCTGGGTGTCGCCGCCCCCGCCGCCGGGGCCGTCGAGGCTGAGGTCGTCGGCGTAGTAGGTGCCCTGCCCGTACCAGCCGTGGGTGTAGACGGTGGCGCTGGTCTGGTTCGCGCCGGTGGTGAAGCTCAGGGAGAGGCGCTGGTACGAGGGGGCGGACGCGGTCCAGGTCGAGGCGCCGCCGTCGACGCCGAGGTACACGTAGGCGCCGCGCACCCAACCGGACAGCGTGTAAGTGGTGTTGGGCTGGACGGCGACCGTCTGGGCGCACCGCGCGGTGTCGGACGCGCTCGCCGCGCCGGCCAGCGCCTTGGTGCCGCCGTGGACGGGGCTCGACACGACCGAGCCGGTGCCGCCGGAGCAGCTCCAGCCGGACAGGGAGCCGGACTCGAAGCCCGGGTTCGTGAGCAGTTCGGCGGCCTGGGCCTGTGCGGGCAGGGCGACCAGGGCCGCCGCGCCGAGCAGTGACGCGCCGAGCGACGCCACCAGACGGTTGCGTACGAGCACCATTCCTCCAGGGGGGGGCTGTGGGGTGGCAGGGAGGGGCAAGCGCGTCACAGATTGGACTGGACCAATACCGCCGTCAAGACCCCCGTCCCGCCCCTCGCGCCGCTGCTCGGAGAAACGCCTGGTCACCGCGGTCAGGAAAGAAGTCGGCCGGGAGGGCGGGGAGTTGGCCGATCACGACAGTGCCTGGTGCCCGGTGCCCGGTGCCTGGTGCCCGGTGCCTGGTTCAAAGGAGATCAAAGAGACCCCGTGCATTCGGTAAACGGGCGGGCGGGCGCGGGGGCCGGATCTACGTTCCTGGGATGACCACTTCTTCGGAACCTCCCACATCCGACGGCCGCCGACGGGCCGTCGCCTCGCGCCGCGGACTGCTGCGCACCGCCGTCACCGGGGCCGCCGTGACCGCGGGCGCCTGGGCCCTCGACGCGCCCGGCGCGGCGGCGGCGCCCCGGCGGCGGCCCCGGCCCGCCACCCCTGACGAGGCGCTGCGCGAGCTGAGTGCGGGGAATCAGCGGTGGCGGGTCTTCAAGGAACGGCATCCGCACGAGACGCGGGCCGTGCGGAACGAACTGGTGTCCGGCCAGCATCCGTTCGCGGTCATCCTCGGCTGCATCGACTCCCGGGTGCCGCCCGAGCTCGTCTTCGACCAGGGGCTGGGCGACCTGATCACCGTCCGCTCCGCGGGCGAGGTCCTCGACGAGGCGGTGCTCGGCAGCGTGGCGTACGGGGTGCTGGAGCTCGACATCCCGCTGATCGTGGTCCTCGGGCATCAGGGGTGCGGTGCGGTGTCCGCGGCCGTCCACGCGGACGAGAGCGGTGAGACGCTGCCCGCGCACATCCAGTTCGTCGCCGAACAGATCAAGCCGGCCATCGACCGTTCGCTGGAGGGCGCCGCCCGCGTCGACGCCGCCATCACCGCACAGGTGCGGCTGGTGCGGGCGCGGCTCGCCGCGGAGCCCGACCTGGCCGCCAGGATCGCGACGGGACGGCTCGGCATCGTCGGCGCCCGGTACGAGCTGACCAGCCAGTTGGTGCACGCGGTCCGCTGAGGCTTGTCCCTGCCCCAGGGGCAGGGGGCACAGTGGCCGCGTGCACAAGGACTTGATCACCATCGGGGAGCTCGCGGCCAGGACCAGGCTCAGCCCCAAGGCCCTGCGGCTCTACGGGGACCGGGGGCTGCTGCCGCCCGCCCGGATCGATCCGCGGACCGGGGTCCGCCGCTACGGCCTTGCTCAGGTCGAGCGGGCCCGCCGCATCGCGCTGCTGCGGGCCGCCGGCCTGCCGCTGGCCCGGATCGCGGCGGTGCTCGACGCCGGCGGCGGGGATGCCGTACGGCTGCTGACCGCGTACGGGCGCGAGCAGGAGGCGGCCCACGCGGCGCGCCGGAGCGCGCTGGCCTACGCGCGCGACGTCCTGGCCGGCGGCGGCACGCGCCGGTACGCCGTCGCCGAGCGTGACGTACCCGAGCAGAAGGTGCTGTTCACCCGGCGCCACGTGATTGCCACCGAGCTGCCCGGCTTCCTCGCGGAGGCGGGCGAACTGCTCCTCGCCCACCTGCGGCGGACGGGAGCGTGCCTGTCCGGGCCGCTCTTCGCCGTCCACCACGGCCTGGTGGGCGAGGACTCCGACGGGCCGGTCGAGGTCTGCGCCCCGACACGGAACGAGGTCGAACCGGCGGATCGGGTCGGGGTACGCGTCGAACCCGCGCACCGCGAGGCGTACACCGCCCTGACGATGCGGCCCGAGGGCCATCCGGCGATGGCCGCCGCCCACGACGCCGTCGGCGCCTGGCTCGCCGAGCACGGGCACGCCCGCGACGGCTCCGACCGGGAGGTGTACTACCCGAACTGGGCGACGGCCGAGCCGGGCGATCACGTGGCCGACGTGGCCGTACCGTTCCGCCCCCCCGCCCGCGCCGGGGCCGGGGCGCGGGACGGCGCCCCGGCCGGGGCGCGGGCGGGCGAACCCGGCGCGACCGACAAGCG